>CADBXQ010000151.1:773-2383 GCA_902798675.1 Oscillospiraceae bacterium | reverse complement strand
CAGTTCAAGCCATATTCCTCGGCAAAATATCTAAACGCAAATCTGTCTCCAAAAACCAAAGTTTTCCTCTTGCCCGTTTCAACGACATTTTTAAAATTGTTGTCTAAAATTTCTAACTGTTCAATATATTTATTCAAATTTTTCCTGTAAAAACCAGCATTATCAGCATCCAGGTCACAAAGAGTTTCCGAAATTTTTTGAGCTATTTTCATGGTGTTTTTGGGAGATGTCCAAACATGTTCATCAACTTCCCGATGAGAATCTGAGCTTGACTGGGCGGCGGTTGATTCAGAATTTTCATCCAAAACATCAACACAATCCAGAAGCGAAATCACTTTTTTTTGACTAATATCTATGGAATTTAAAATATTATCGATCCAGTTGTCATTTTCACCACCAACATATATAAAAACATCACTCTTTTGTATATTTATCATGTCTTGCGGGGTCGGCTCATATGAATGCGACTCAGCGCCTGGAGGAATCAACATTTTCAAGTTTATTTTATCGCCCGCTATTTGACGCGCAAAATCATACTGCGGAAAAATTGTTGCAACAACGTTAATTTTTTTGGAACTTTCATTTATTTTTGAATCAATTCGACATCCACATAGCAGAATCGAAAAAACAAAAGCCACAAGCCCAATTAAACCAAATTTTCTCATAAAATCTCCCTGCGCCAACAAATTTAAACTAAATAATTAATAATAAACCCCAAGTCAAATATTTTAGAATAACTATCACTTGAAAAATCGCTGTCTAATTACAAGACCCTGTTCATAAAATACATATTACAAGAACACAGCTCATTTTATCACATAAAATCCCCTTTGTCAACACATCAATTGAGTCCCAAGAAGAAAAATTTTGAGTTTAGCTTTCAAGTTGAATTTTTAGAGCGTGTGAATATTACTTTAAATAGCATAAAATCATTTTAATATCGGAGGATATATAACATGTTTATTAAATTTATAAGACAACTGCATATTTTTATTTTTAATTGCGCTTGTTATACACGGTTTGATGTTTTTTGACATGAATATGCGGGCGGATTCAATTTTAAGTGACATATTAGATAATAATTCACAAATCTCTTCGGAAAATTTAGATTCTCTGCCGCTGATGGATAAAATTTCTGATTTGTTGAATTTGCCCAATTTGAAATATCCAGCAAGATATTTTTTTGTTGTTTATGACGAAGAAGGAAAAATAGTTGACATAAATTTTGAACAATTTCCCAATATGGATCACAAAACTGCAGAAAATTTAGCTCCAAATACTGCGCCCGAGAGCGTTGAAAGTGGATATATTTCGACATATAAATATAAGAATTCTGTTAATGATTCGGGAAGTATTCTAGTATTTTTAGATCAAAGCATAAATTTATATTCAATATTAATATCACTTTGCGCATCAATTATTTTGACACTGATCTTTCTTTTTATATTAATTCTATTTTTTAATAAACAAATCAAAAATAATCCTTCTGTGACGATAAACGAAAATTTCAATCTTCATGCCAAAAATTCAAAATTTCCCGTCAAAATCAACAATAATTCAAGTAAAATATCAGCTAAAAATAGAGATTTTATACAAACCAGCGGCTCGGT
>CADBXQ010000151.1:0-733 GCA_902798675.1 Oscillospiraceae bacterium | reverse complement strand
TGTTGCTTCTTCTTTCAAACCTGGAGGTTAAAGACTGGCTTAAACCCTTTGAGAAGCTGAATTTTAGCGATTTGGTCCTTGAAACAACGCTTTCTTTTCAAACGCTTGAGGAAGCTAAACAAAAACACATAGAGTTGAATATTCAAAGAAACATTCATATAAATGGTAATAAAACATATATAAAAAAGGCAATCGAACTATTAATGGATAATTCGATAAAATATACAGGTGATTTTGACAATATAATAATATCTTTAAAAAGTGACAATAACTATGTTGAATTTTCGATAAAAAATAATTGCAGGACGGATGAATTGGGAGATTTATCAAAACTGTTTCAGCCGTTTTACAGAAAATCCTGCAAAAATTCCAACAATGGCAGCAATTTCGGCCTGGGCCTTGCTATTGTTAAAAAAATTGTCGATTCGCATAATGCACAAATATTTGCAAATAAAGAAGGAAAATTTGTTGAATTTGCCATTTTATTTCAAGGTCTAAACTAAATCTTTGGGTTTTGACCCCTCAATTTTTAAATTTTATGCTAAATAGACTTGCAAATTTGGAAAGGTTGTGGTATAATCATTTCAGATCCGGTTCTAGGTCGGCCGATCAAGTGCTTTTTTGATTTTTTTAACACCTTTGCACGGCGCGCACTTGGAACTTTGGAATTAATAAACATAAGGTGGTTTTAAAATATGATAAAGAAAGAAAAAACTAGGATTATTAAAGAATA
>CADBXQ010000150.1:695-2112 GCA_902798675.1 Oscillospiraceae bacterium | reverse complement strand
TCTGGTTTTATACGAAGTGTATTATCAATAATAAATTATTTTATTAGCTTTTTGATTGCGGGTTTTTTTGGAAAATTTTTGTCTGGATTAATATTTGATGGATTAATTAAGTCTGAAGTTGAAAAAAATTTGTTGAATATGCTAAATGACTCTGTTGCTTCGGGGGATTTATTTGGTGGAATTGACAAAATTTCCAATCTGATCCCGGGTTGGTTTAATTTTCTCGCTTCAGATCAAAAATCAATTTCGGATGTTTCAAAAAATTTTATTTTGCAAAAGGATTTAAGCGCCGCCGCTAGCGCAATATCCAACGAATTTTTTAGGCCATATATAATAATGATCATATCTTCCATATTATTTTTCATTTTGTTTGCCATAACAAGACTTTTGTTTAAAAAAATCTACAGATTAAATAATTTTGTTCAAAACCTTCCTGTTGTTGGCGGAGTCAATAATTTATTGGGCGGGTTTTGCGGAGTCATAAAAGCTGGAATTATTTTGTTTATTGTTGCAATAATTTCGTTTATTATAATATTAGTAACTAAAGATGAAATGAACCTGTTAAATTCACAAATAATAGACAAAACAAATTTATTTTTTATGTTTTACAAATTTATTCCATTCGCCAGATGATATTTTGTTTATTTTGACTAAATATGTTAAAAATATGTTTTAGATTGAAAAATTTTCATAATTTTATTTGCCAAATGGACTTGAAAAATTTTTAATTATGTATCATAATAATATATGGGGAGTTTTGTTTTATGAAAATGATATAAAACTAGTTTAAACTGATATAAAGGAGAACGGATATGCTCTGTAGTAGATGTAAAAAGAGGATGGCAGTTATTTTTGTTAGCAAAGAAGTTAACGGAAAACCAGTTTCTGAGGGGCTTTGCTTTCAATGTGCCAAAGAATTAAATATACCTCAAATAAACGAAATTGCTGATAAAATCGGAATTGAGGATTTGGAAAATGTCAGCAATCAAATAATGGGAATGTTTGCGGGAGAAGACTTTGAACGCGGAGGCGCAAGCATTTTAGATCCCCTCATATCCAGTTTTTCTAACAGAGGAACTGCGGATAGTGGATTCGCTAAAGAAAAAAACGCGGACCCTAACAACAAAAAAAGAAAAGAGCGGCCAAAATTTAAATATCTTAACAATTTTGGTGTGAATTTAACTAAAAAAGCCAAGTTAAACAAGCTTGATCGGGTTATTGGTCGGGATAAGGAAATATATCGAGTCATTCAAATTCTTTCCCGCAGGACAAAAAACAATCCCTGTTTGATTGGCGAGCCTGGAGTTGGAAAAACGGCGATTGTTGAAGGAATAGCTCAAAAAATTGCAAAAGGAGACGTTCCATATCGGCTGGCAAATAAAGAAATATATTTAATTGATATGGCGTCTTTGGTTGC
>CADBXQ010000150.1:0-647 GCA_902798675.1 Oscillospiraceae bacterium | reverse complement strand
GGAGATTCTGAGGGCGGGTCTATGAGCGCTGCAAACATCCTAAAACCGGCTTTGTCTCGGGGCGAAATTCAACTCATTGGAGCGACAACCTTTGATGAATATCGCAAATATATTGAGGAAGATTCTGCGCTGGAGAGGCGTTTTCAGCCTGTAACTGTTGAAGAAGCAAACATTGAAGAAAGCCTCAATATCTTAAAAGGAATAAAGGCATACTATGAAAAACACCACAACGTCAAGATAAAGCAAAACATTTTATACGACTGCGTGATTTTGTCTGAACGATATATAAACGACAGATATTTGCCGGATAAAGCAATCGATCTTTTGGACGAAGCGTGTGCGTGCCGATCGCTGCGAAGTAAAGAATTAACAAAATATGAAAAACTGCTTGACGAGCAAAGCAAGCTTAAAAAGAAAGAAGAGCATCTCGAATCCCAAACCGAAGACCCAGACTATCAGGCAATTGCTGAGCTTAAAGCCAAAGTCAGCAAGATCGACCAAGAAATCAAGGATATGGAGGAGGTGATTTCCGAAATATTTGTTGAGCATCGGGATTTATCTCGGGTTATTGAGCTTTGGACGGGAATTCCGGCTTCAAAAGTTGAGCAAAGTGAAACAGCTAAGCTTAAAAATTTAGAAAAGGAGAT
>CADBXQ010000149.1:1480-2934 GCA_902798675.1 Oscillospiraceae bacterium | reverse complement strand
AATAAATAAAAATTAATTTTATCATGAGTGAAATTGATTATATTTCATTTAAATTCATAATCAAAAATTGAAAAAAACATATTCTCATCTTGCTTACTGAAATGATTTTTGAAAAAATTTTCTTTTCATTTATTTATACATATTATTAAATTATTTTCGACATAGTTGAACATTAATTTATTGAACTTTTTGTGGATTTGATGTATAATACATAAGTGGTGTTTAATGTTAATTTGATTTTGTTGAATATTTATTTTTTCATTAAAATATTTGGGGGCATTTTGAAATATGTTCAAAGTAGTCAAAAAGAAAATCCTAAACAGCAATGTTTCTATGATGGAAATTTCCGCTAAAATGATTGCTGATAAAGCAAAGCCTGGGCAATTTTTAATGTTGCGGGTTGATCAAGACGGGGAGCGAATTCCGCTAACAATTGCTGATTGCAATCGAAAATGCGGGACAGTGTCTATAATATTTCAAATTGTTGGATCGACGACGACGCGGCTGAATCGGCTAAATGAAGGAGACCATATCAAAGATTTGGTTGGGCCTTTGGGAAAAGCTTCTGAGCTTGATGACTTGAAAAAAGTTGCGCTAATTGGCGGAGGAGTTGGATGCGCAATAGCATATCCGGTGGCTAAATATCTTCATTCAAATAACGCGATTGTTCATTCGATCGTTGGATTTCGAAACAAAAATTTAGTGATTTTGCAAGATGAATTCGAAAAAATTTCAAACAGGCTAATAATAATGACTGATGATGGATCTTTTGGAAATAAAGGGCTTGTGACTGACGCTTTGGAAAATTTAATAAATAGTGGAGAAAAATATGACAAAGTCATTGCGATTGGGCCTTTGGTGATGATGAAATTTGTCTCGAGGCTGACCCAAAAACACAATATAAAAACAACCGTTTCAATGAATCCTATAATGATCGATGGAACTGGGATGTGTGGCGGATGTCGAGTTAGGGTTGGGAATGAGGTCAAATTTGCCTGCGTTGATGGGCCGGATTTCGATGGCCATTTAGTTGATTTTGACGAAGCGATCAGCCGCTCGACGATGTATCGGGACTTTGAGCGCGAATCGAGTGAAAAAACTTGTAACCTTTTCAAAAGGAGTCAGAAAGAATGCCAAATATGAGCTTTAGAAAAAACAAAATGCCGGTTCAGGAGCCTTCTTTGAGAAGCAAAAATTTTGATGAAGTGGCGCTTGGATATACCCTTAAGCAAGCTGTTGATGAGGCGGGAAGGTGTTTAAATTGCAAAAATAAGCCTTGTGTTTCGATGTGCCCTGTTGCAATCGATATTCCCGGTTTTATCGCAAAAATTAGAGAAAAAAAATTCAAGGAAGCCTATGAAATTATAAGTCAAAATTCCTCTTTGCCTGCTGTTTGTGGGCGAGTGTGTCCCCAGGAAGTTCAGTGTGAGAGCAGGTGTGTTCGCGGGATCAAA
>CADBXQ010000149.1:0-1423 GCA_902798675.1 Oscillospiraceae bacterium | reverse complement strand
AGTTGTTGAAAAAACTGGCCGAAAAGTTGCGATTGTTGGGTCTGGGCCTGCTGGATTGTCATGCGCGGGTGATTTGGCAAAAAGAGGCCATAAAGTGACGATTTTTGAAGCTTTGCACGCGCCTGGAGGCGTTTTAACATATGGAATTCCTGAATTTAGGCTCCCTAAAAAAATTGTTGAAAAAGAGATGGAAAATCTCAAAAAGCTTGGCGTTGAGGTTAAAACAAATGTTGTTGTTGGCTGCAGCGTGACTGTGGATGAACTTTTTTCGCAAGGCTTTGAAGCGATTTTTATTTCTTCGGGAGCTGGGCTGCCTCGTTTCATGAACATTCCTGGCGAAAATTTAAATGGGGTCTATTCTGCAAACGAATTTTTAACCAGAATAAACCTGATGAAAGCATATAAATCCGACTCGCAGACGCCGATAAAGAGGGCAAACAGGGTTGCTGTTGTTGGCGGAGGAAATGTTGCTATGGACGCAGCGAGGGCGGCAAAACGTCTTGGCGCGCGGGATGTTTATGTGATATACCGAAGGAGCGAAAATGAGATGCCGGCGCGAAAAGAAGAAGTCCAGCACGCCAAAGAGGAGGGGATTATTTTTAAAACTTTGTGTCAGCCAACTCGAATTCATGGCGATTCTTTAAATTTTGTTGATAAAATAATATGTTCGCGAATGGAACTCAAAGAACCGGATGAGTCTGGAAGAAGGCGTCCTGTTGAGAAAAAGGGGAGTGAGTTTGAAATTTGTGTTGATTGTGTGATAATTTCGATTGGAACATCCCCGAATCCTTTAATCAGGAGGTCAACTCCGGATCTTGAAGCAAACAGTTGGGGCGGCTTGGTTGTTGACCCTAAAACCGGGTTGACTTCAAAAAAAGCTGTTTACGCGGGAGGGGATGTTGTGACTGGGGCGGCAACCGTGATTTTAGCTATGGGAGCGGGCAAAAACGCGGCTCGGTCGATAGATAAATATTTGTCGGAGCTAGGTTAGTTTGAAAATTTCTGAGACCTGTCAAGTTTATTCAGAGAATTTTCATGGCATATTACTCATAGTAAATAGGTTCTGCTTTGTTGTTTTTGTCTTTAGTGGAATTAACTTTGATTAAAATTTAAAGCAATAATTTTTCTTGACAAATTCGTCAAAATATGATAATCTTACTTTAGAGGAGGGCGTTTTAGCTGTTTTCTCGGATTGTTTAACACTTTTTAGAAAGGCATTGGTGTGTGATACTATGGAAGAAAAGGTTAATTATGTGTGTTTGGTGTGTGGATATGTTCATGAAGGAAGTCTTGACTCGGAGCCGGAGGATTATGTGTGTCCTGTCTGCGGAGTTGGAAAAGATTCCTTTGAAAAACAGTGATTTTTTGCGCGTGAAAAACTGCTGAAGGCAAGATCACCTTTAGCAGTTTTCCTTGTGTTGTA
>CADBXQ010000148.1:1527-3997 GCA_902798675.1 Oscillospiraceae bacterium | reverse complement strand
CAGTAATACTTCCGCCGTTTATTGTTATCCGTCCACTACTAAGTATCGCGCCTCCATTGTCATCAGCACTACAACCAGTAATACTTCCGCCGTTTATTGTCATCCGTCCGCTACTACTAATATAGATCGCGCCTCCATTGTCCCTAGCACTACAATTCTTAATACTTCCGCCGTTTATTGTGAGCGTTCCTACATTGAATATCGCGCCTCCATTGTTCGTTGATTTTTTGCAATTTTTAATCGTTGTCCCGTCCTCAATTACCAATTCTGATGATTGGCCGTCAGTCGACCTACTCACACAGATAAAAGTGCCTGATCTTTTGATGCCTCCTGCGACATCAGTTCCATCATCATTCAATCCTAACCATCCGCCATCAATTGTGATGCTTTTCAAAATAACTGTGCAATCTTTCAGGTTCAGGAAAAATAAATCTTTATTATCTATTTTTATTGTGTGACCTGCCCCGTCAATGGTTATGGTTTTGCCGGCAAATCTATTGTCAGTGGCAGTGAAATCGAAAAAGTATTTTGAAGTAGATGAAACTACACTCATTGTTGGCAAGTCGCCAACAGCAACAGTACTAGCAATCTCAATGTCGTTATTCAAGGTAATATTTATGTCGCCTGCGCTTTTCACGGCATCCGCATCAGCTAAAGCTCCTTTCGGAGACGTAGTCGAACTCATCCAACCCTTAACTTCGCTGCCACGAACCGTGCTTGAAATCATGTGCATTGGGAACGTCGCCAAAACCATCATCAAACAAATTAAAGTTGAAACCATCCTTTTCAGCCCACCATTTAAATGGATTTTTACCACTCTTGACATAAAAAACCCTCCTAAAACAATAATTTAAAACTAGTGTTGAAAATTTTCCCCAAACTTCTGGAAATGGGGACTAAACGGGCGGATATCCCTTGTCCACATACATGTTTTCATTATAGCACACGTTGTCAAATTTTGTCAAGGGTTTTTTAAAAAAATTACTCTGCGTAAAGTCTATCGCGGCTTCATAACAATTTTAATGTCTGTTTCATAATATATTTAGTAAAAATTGTGCATAATAAACAAAACGCTTTAACATTTAATCTAGGCGTGTGCGCTAAAAAATCAATAATATTATTTATTTTTGAAATAAATCGAAAATATATTAGGGGGAATCACAATGCCAGCGAAGTTGAAAAAATATATATGGACCTATATAATCGCAACACTGTTTATAATAATAGTTGGGTGTATACTTTTTTCGTTAATAAACGCAACGAGAGAGCAAGGGAAAATTGAAGTTGAAAAAAATCAATCCGCTGTCAACAAAGGCTATAAATATTTGGTTAAAGAGGTTGGCGGCAAAATCAATGTTTTTGAAAATGGAAAAAATGAACCAATAGAAATTTTGGATAAGCCAACTAATATATTGCCAGAATATGACCAAAAACTTTTGAAAGAAGGGATATATTTGGAAAATATTGAGCAATTAGATAGACTGTTGGAAGATTATGATGACTGACCATTTTCGTGTTTTTTTATTGTCACACCAACGATCCGCTTGTCCTCCATCTCAGAAACAGAAACTTCTAGATTGTCAAAGCGAAAGTCATCCCCCTCATCAGGCAGCTTTTCAAGGTTTTCCAAAACCCAACCACCAACTGTGTTGCTGGCGGTCTTCCCCATAAACTCGCCATCGCAAACTTCTTTATACATTTCGTAAACGCTGATATCCGGGTCTATCCACCAAGTATTATCGTCTAATTTTATAACACAACTTTTTTTTGAATCCTTTTCGTCATATATGTTGCCAATCAGCTTTTCCAATATGTCCTCCAGCGTTATAACTCCCTCGATTCCGCCATACTGGTCAACAACAACTGCCATATGAGTTTTGCCTTGTTGAAATTTTTTCATTAATTCAGAAATATTCGTTTTTGGAGGGATTAGTAAATTTTTTTTCAACATATTCCTAATATTAAAATCCTCTTCAGAAAAATATGCCCTGAAAAAATCCTTTTCGCTCAAAACGCCAATTATGTTGTCAATTTGCTTTTCATAGACCGGCAAACGAGAATATCTTTCGTTCAAAAACACGCTTTTTATCTTCTCCAATTTTTCGTTGACCTCAACCGAAACCAAATCAACTCGCGGCGTCATGACTTCGCTTGCGGTGACTTCGTCTAGATCAAGCGCAGATCGAACAAGCTCGCTTTCCCTATCTTCCAAAACTCCCTGATCTTCAATTTCTTCAATCATAAATTTTAGCTCTTGTTCTGTTATTGCTGGCTGTTTGTCAGATTTATCAATCCTGTTAACAAAACTTTTAAGTTTATCGAAAACAAAAATTAATGGTCTAAATAAAAAAACAAAAAATCGCACACCCGCAGCGTTTTTCATGCAGACTGTTTCAGCCTTATCATTAGCGAGCGTTTTCGGAATGATTTCTCCAAAAATCAACAAAATCATTGTCAAAAATATTGTTGA
>CADBXQ010000148.1:0-1449 GCA_902798675.1 Oscillospiraceae bacterium | reverse complement strand
CCAATGGTTGATGCAGCAATGTTGACTATGTTATTTCCGATTAAAATTCCGGTTAAAACTCTGCTATACTCATCGCTTAGTTTAACCACCCTGTCAGCACGCTTATTCCCGTCAGCCGCCAGTTTTTTCATCCTTATTTTATTATAGCTTGCCAAAGCAGTTTCAGACGAGGAAAAAAAGGCAGAAAAAGCAACCAAAAAAGCAATGCTAGCCCACAAAATAACGTTATCAAAAAACGCATTCAAAAAACACCAACCCCTTAGCGTTAAAAATTTCACATTAAAGTTATATATATTTAAAATTCAAAATTTTGTTTCCTAAACCCAATTTATGTGGTATAATCTAGACAGAAACTTTCGAAAAAACATATCACGCGGCATTGGGAGGAATATGATTATGGCAAAAGACACATATTTACTGGACATATCACCCGGAAATTTGTCTAATATGTATAAAATAAAAATTTTAATATGTTGTGTTATATATGAAACCAATATATTATTTACAAAATATCAGCTAAATGACGTCTTTCAAACCAACTCAACTGTAAACTATTTTAGTTTTTGCCAAGCAATTAAAGAACTGCTTCAAACAAAGCATATCTTAGAAAAGCCAAGCAGCAGCGGGGATAAAAAATATCTTTATGTCACAAACCTTGGAAAAGAAACTGCGATAGCTTTGAGAAACAACGTTCCAAAAATTGCAATAAACCGAACAATAGCCGGGATAGAAAATTTGATAAAAAAAGATCGCCAAAATAAAAACAGGACTGTGTCGATAAAAAAGCAAACCGATGGATATATATTAAAATTAGTTTTGGAGGAAACAGGGAGCAATTTGATGGATTTGGAGCTGTTTTGCCCAACCAAAGACCTCGCGCAAAAAATGCAAACCGAAATGAAGTCAAAAACAACGGATATATATAAATGCATATTGGCCGTTTTGGAAAATGACCACAAAACGCTTAGAGAAATAGCAAATGATGCAAAAAATTTCATAAAGCTTAAATAGATAACTAATGAGCAATTTCAACAAAAATCCCGCCACGAACTGTTGATTTTATGGTAATTTCTACATAATTTACGATTATAAATTGACAAATAAAATAAAAACATTATAATGGTGTAGTCAACAGGTGACAGGCGGTGGCTATATTTTAACCACATCTTTGATTATATCATTCAAAAATTAATTGTCAATAGCTTTCGCAATAAAAATTATAATTTTAAACGAGGTGTTGGGACTTTGAACATATTTTACATCATTAAAAATCTTTGTGACAAGCGTAAAATAACAATTTTTGAGCTTGAGAGGCAGATCGGAATTTCAAGGGGCATACTCTACACATGGAAAAAGAGTTCGCCGAGCGTTGAAAAGGTCAAGAAGGTTGCGGAGTTTTTTAATGTTTCTATGGACGAGCTTGTGAACCACAAAGTTGAAGACAATGAT
>CADBXQ010000147.1 GCA_902798675.1 Oscillospiraceae bacterium | reverse complement strand
TGGGACATTCACTAAAATAGATCCAAAATTAATCATTCCAAACGAAGATTTATCAATCCAAGAGGGAGCAATCAAAGCGCCAGGTTGGGCGTATGGTGCAAAAAACAGTGTGGCAACGATGTATTATGATGCTCTTGCTAAAGAATATGACTTTTCTCTAGATTCTCCATATCGTGAACTTTCGAAAAAAGTCAAAAAAATCCTGCTATATGGAACAAATGGCAAGCGAATCAAAATATCTCGAAACACTAGATACACAAGCGGAACATATGAGGTCGCTTTTGAGGGAATTGTCAACAATTTGGAGAGGAGATTTAAAGAAAGTAAGAGCGAGTGGACTAAAAACGCAATTTCTGACTATATGAATGAGATTGTTTGCCCGGAATGCGGCGGAGCGAGGCTGAATCCGGTCATTTTGAACGTTATGGTTGGCAAAAAAAATATCAGCGAGTTAACAAATTTGAGCGTTAAGGATTTGATTGATTTTTTGGAAAATTTAAGACTGAATCAAAGAGAAATTAAAATATCTGACCTAATTTTGAAAGAAATCAAAAGCAGGCTTAAATTTTTGCAGTCGGTTGGGCTGGAATATTTGACGCTTTCGCGTTCATCAGGGACGCTTTCGGGAGGAGAGAGCCAGCGAATTCGGCTTGCAACTCAAATTGGCTCTTCATTAATCGGCGTTTTGTATATTTTGGACGAGCCCTCAATTGGCCTTCATCAAAAAGACAATGATAAATTAATCAAAACATTAAAAAAACTTCGAGATATTGGAAATACTTTGATTGTTGTTGATGGCGGAAAGGTTGTTTTTAATGGATTGGTTAGCGATATCCAAAAGTGTGAAAATTCTTTAACTGGCCAGTATTTATCCGGCAAAAAGCGTGTTGAAATTCCCAAAAGTCGGAGAAAAGGAAATGGGAAATTTTTAGAGTTTGACGGATGTTGTGAAAATAATCTAAAAAACATCAATGTTAGGATAAATTTAGGAACGTTCACCTGCGTCACAGGGGTTTCAGGCTCGGGCAAAAGTTCGCTTGTTAATCAAATAATCCATCGGCATTTGGCTGCAAAATTAAACCGAGCTCGAATCAGGGCGGGCGAATTTAAGACTGCAAAAGGGCTTGAAAATTTAGACAAGGTCATTGGCATTGATCAAAGCCCGATCGGAAGGACGCCGCGCTCGAATCCAGGGACATATACTTCGATTTTTAATGATGTTCGAGAGCTTTTTTCAAACACAAATGATGCTAAAATGCGTGGATATGGCGCTGGCAGGTTTAGTTTTAATGTTAAAGGCGGTCGGTGTGAAAACTGTCAGGGCGATGGGATTGTCAAAATAGAGATGCACTTTTTGCCGGATATATATGTGCCGTGTGAAGTTTGTTCGGGTAAGCGATATAATAGAGAAACTTTACAAATAAAATATAAAGACAAGAATATATATGACATATTAGATATGACGGTTGAAGAGGCTATGCTGTTTTTCGAAAACCATCCTAAAATAAAAAGAAAACTCAAAACGCTTTTTGACGTTGGGCTGGGGTATATTAAGCTTGGGCAGCCCGCAACAACTCTTTCAGGAGGGGAGGCTCAGCGGGTTAAGCTTGCAACTGAGCTTTCAAAAAGGGCAACTGGCAGGACGATATATATTTTGGACGAGCCAACAACCGGGCTCCACACGGATGATGTTAACAAATTGATTTGTGTTTTGCAAAAATTGGTTGACATGGGAAACACGGTTCTTCTGATTGAACACAATCTTGACGTCATAAAAACTGCGGATTATGTGATAGATCTTGGCCCAGATGGCGGAGACAAGGGCGGAGAGGTGGTTGGAGTTGGAACGCCGGAACAAATTGCCCAAAACGAAAATTCACACACGGGCAGGTATTTAAAGAAAATTCTAGAAGTTTCACATTAAATCGACTGAGACGCCTTTATAGTAGTGTTTTAATATTTCTTCGCATGTTTTTCCGCCAGATGCCAGTTGGTTTGCGCCGCATTGGCTCATTCCAACGCCGTGTCCGTTTCCTTTGCAGGTGAATATGATGTTTTGGTTTTCAACCGAAGCGTCGAAGCTTGCGGACGGCAGATTTAGCGCGGATCTGATTTGCGTTCCGGAGAGTTCGACGCCAAAAATTTGTGCAGATTTAACATATTGCGCATTGGTTTTTGAGATGATTTTTATTGAATTTTGCCTATTTTTTGGCATGGTCGCGCTTGGATGTTTTTGTTTGATTTTTTTGAAAGATTCGTCTATGTTTTTTGAAATTTTTGTTTGAAAATTTTTTAGGCTTGATTCAAATTGGCTGTCTGCTTCAACCAGATATGGAACTTCGCTTCCCCAAACGTTTGCGCTGCTTTCGGTTTTTCCGGCCGACATAGAGTGAAAAGCTGCTTTTATTGGCAAATTTTCATATGTTATTATTTTATTTGCGACACTTTGAACTGCGTTTTTTAGAATGTTTTCATATTTTTCGAAATTGTCGTGATATTTTTGGTGTCTTTGCTGTTTTGTTAGATATGCTTGAAAAATTGATGGATCTGCGGGATATGGACCATTTGGGCCGTATCTGTTAAGTGCGTATGTGTGGGCGGCGATGATTTGGGCTT
>CADBXQ010000146.1 GCA_902798675.1 Oscillospiraceae bacterium | reverse complement strand
CAACGTTTGAGTTGACAAGAATTGATGGAAATTTTGTTGGGAAAAGGCTCGGCTCGGTTGTCGTGTTGTCGTAGTTTGGAACCAGATCAACAGAATTTTGGTCAATTTCACCAAAAAGTTCGTTGCAAATTGGAGCCAGTTTCGCTTCAGTATATCTTGAGGCCGCGTAGGCCATGTCTCTTGAGTAAAATCGGCCAAAATTTCCCTTGCTTTCAATATATGGATGCAGCAGCGCTTGATATCCTCTTGAAAGACGAACCATAGTTTCATATATTGCGGCGTCTCCGTGAGGATTTAATTTCATAGTGGCGCCAACAATATTCGCGCTTTTTGTTAATTTTCCATTCAAAAGCCCCATTTTATACATAGTATATAATAATTTGCGATGAGACGGTTTAAATCCATCGATTTGGGGAAGCGCTCGCGATAAAATAACACTCATTGCATATGGCATATAGTTTTTTTCCAGAGTTTGAGTTATTGGTTGATTTTCAACAATTCCAGCTCCCTCGATATATGCGTTGCCCATCGAAACCGATTTGTGATTTTCGAATTTTTTCCTCTTCATTTTTTCTCTCCAAAATTTAATATATATTATGAAATATCCGCCTGATTAATATAATTATTACCGAATTTGAAAATAAAATCCTTTCTGCCTTGAAGGTCATCACCAAGCATCAAATCAAACATTTTGGCAGTTTTTTTCGCTTCTTCGGGGGTGATCTTGATCAATCGCCGCGTTTGGGGGCACATAGTCGTCAACCACATCATGTCTGGCTCATTTTCGCCAAGTCCTTTGGATCTGTTGATGTCATATTTTTCTTTGTTTTGACATATTTTTTCTAGTATATCGACTTTTTCTTGTTCATTATATGCAAAATATGTTTTAGATTTAGTTTTTATTTCAAAAAGTGGTGATTGTGCAATATATACAAAACCTTTTTTGATCAGAGTTGGAGTTAGGCGGTATATCATCGCTAAAATCAGGGTCCGGATTTGAAATCCGTCGACGTCAGCATCGGTGCATATAACAACTTTGCTCCATTTTAAGCTGTCGATGTCGAAGTTTGCAAGATTTCTATTTGTTTTGGATCTGACCTCAATCCCACATCCCAAGACCTTAATAATGTCGCTGATTATTTCATTTTTAAATATTTTATCATAGTCGGATTTGAGACAATTCAAAATTTTTCCACGGACAGGGATGATTGCTTGAAAATTTGCGTCTCTGCTTTGTTTACAAGCCCCGAGTGCTGAATCCCCCTCAACAATATATAATTCTCGCAAACTTTTATCTTTACTTCGGCAATCGACAAATTTGTGAATTCTGTTAACTAAATCAACACTTCCTAAAAGCGTTTTTTTCAAGTTGAGTCTTGTTTTTTCGGCTTTTTCTCTGCTGCGTTTGTTAACTAAAATTTGATTAGCTATTTTTTCGCTCTCTATCGGGTTTTCTGTGAAATAAACCTCCAAATTGTGTTTTAAAAAATCCAACATAGCTTCATATATAAATCGATTAGTGATGGATTTTTTAGTTTGATTTTCATATGAAGTTTGTGTTGAAAATGATGAAGAAACAAAAACCAGGCAATCTTCGATGTCGGAGAAGGTGATTTTGCTTTCATTTTTGTTATATTTGTTGTTTTTTCGCAAAAAATTGTTAATTTGTGAGATGAAAGCCTGTTTTGCTGCTCTCTCGGGCGATCCTCCATGCTCCAGCCAGCTTGAATTGTGATAGTATTCCATCAATTTAACACGATTTGAAAATGCAAAAGCGCAAGCGAGTTTGACTTTATATTCCGGTTTATCCGCCCTGTCTTTGCCTTTTCGCTCTGAATCGCAATATATGACAGAAGAAAGGCCATGTTCTCCGATTAATTCTTCAACATAGTCTTTTATTCCTTGTAAATATTCATCAGGAACTGCTATGTCGGTGAAAACTTGGATGTCGGGCTTCCATTTGATCTTGGTTCCGGTTTGCTGGCGAGATGTTTTTTCAGATTTTAGGCCGCCAATATTTTCGCCATGCTCAAAGTGCAATGTGAATTTTTTTTGATCTCGATATATTTCAACATCCATATATTCAGAGGAATATTGAGTTGCGCAAAGTCCTAAACCATTAAGTCCAAGAGAGTATTCATAGTTTTGCGCACTATTTGTGTTATATTTTCCGCCTGCATATAACTCGCAAAAGACCAATTCCCAGTTATATTTGTTTTCGGCTTTGTTAAAATCGACAGGAATTCCGCGCCCAAAGTCTTCTATTTCAATTGATCCATCGTCGAATTTTGTGATATTGATTTTGGTTCCATGGCCCTCCCTGGCTTCGTCAATCGAGTTTGAGAGGATTTCAAAGATTGAATGTTGACAGCCCTCGATTCCATCCGACCCAAAAATGACGCCGGGACGTTTTCTAACACGATCTGCGCCTTTTAGTGATTTTATACTATCATTATTATATTTTTGACTTTTATTTCTAGACATAAAAATACCTGATTTCCATATTAAATATTCTGTTTATGTATTTTATTTTCTAATAAACGACTATTTCAACCTTTTCCAAGATAATTTCGGGATCTGGAACTGAATTTTCGCCTGTTGAAGATAATTTAGAACTCTTTGGACAATTTGAGATTTTATCAACAATATCCAACCCTTCAAAAGTCTGGCCAAAAACCGTATACTGCATGTCCAGCCAAGGATATCCTCCAATTTCTGCGTATTTATTTTTGACATCATCGCTATATTCCAGCGTTATTTTTGAGCCTTTTTTTTGATATTCTTGATTGAAATGCTTAGCGATCGTGTCTAGATCAGCTGTTTTGCCGTTATTGCTCGAGACGATATAAAACTGCGATGATTGGCCTGAAGTTTGGCTGTTTGTTCTTGCTGCGCAAAGAGCGCCTTTTAAGTGGTGAAGCGACTGGTTGAGTTCAACGTTGAATCCGCTGCCATATATGCTGTCACTGTTGCCGCCGCTTTGAATCATAAAATCTTCGATAACCCTGTGAAATTTAACGCCATCATACTTTCCACTTTGAGCAAGACCAATGAAATTCTGAACCGCTTTTGGGGCAACTTGCGGAAACAGCCTGCATTTGAACGTGCCGTAATTTTTGACATGAAAAACTGCGATTTGCTCGCCTTTTTGCGGAAGAGCCAATTGATTTTCGATTTTTCCTTCGGTTACAAGAGAGCTTGCGACCGATTTGTCGTTTGAACTTGATGAGTGAGCCGAACTGCTTGATGATTTTTGTTGTTTTTTGCATCCTGCTGCGAAAACGCAACCCACCAGTAAAACAGTAATTAGTATAAATTTTATCACTTTCATAAATTAACATACTCCTTTGTGTTTTAATGCTTTTATATCGATAATATATAAATCAATTGAAAATATCACTTTTTAGGCAATATTCGGCTTCCTTGTCGTGTTTCTTCAACTAAAAATCCCAAATTTTCGATTTCTTCGCGCAATCGATCAGCAGTTTGAAAGTCTTTATTTTTTCTGGCTATTTTTCTTTTTTCAAACAGATCTAAAATTTTTTCTGGGATTTGGCGGTTTAAATTGCATTCTTGAGCAATTCCCAATATATTGGTTAATTCTTCAAACAAGTCTTTAATTAATTGCAAGTGCTCTTGAGAGGTTGGGCTAGAGCCAGAGACATATTTATTCATATCTCGAATAAATTCGAAAATTATCGAGATTCCATCCGCTGT
>CADBXQ010000145.1 GCA_902798675.1 Oscillospiraceae bacterium | reverse complement strand
ATTTTTCACGCCAATTTCAATTTTTTTAACAGGAACATATATAATTTTCAAAAAGTCTATTAATGTTAAACCCGTTAGAATAAACGAGAACGCAAATATCAATATCCAGTCAAAAATAATCGCAGCCTGACGCCCCAAAGCATATTCAAACAAAAATCCAAAAATTCCGCCAAAAATTCCACCGCCAGCGCTGTTTACGCCGTCAAACCATGTTTTTTCAAAATAACCTAAAATTTCAGACTCAAAACAACTATTTCCAAAACACATCTGAACCTGGGCGCAAATCAAAACAAACAGCAAAACTCCACAAAAAATCTTACTGCTTGCGGACTTTTTGAAAGACTCGAGAGAAAGCAAAACCGAAATCAGCATAGTCAATATGCCGACAAAATAAGCCAAAACTCCAAACAGCCCAAAAAGCGCAACCTGCATGAATTTCCACAAATTTTGGCCTTCAACAAACGCAAGCGACATCAAAAACAAGCCAACTGAAAACAAAATAATCAGATTCAATTGACCGCTTTTTTTCTTTTTCGCCTTGGAACGAACAATTTTTTTTCTTCTTCTCGGCTTGGTTTTCGCCAACTTAGTTTTCGCAGCTAAACAACTTCTTTTGCCTCTGGCCGTTTTATTCCCCAAAAATCCCAATCCACCCCTCATTCACAACATACATTACACCCGCAGATCATTATACAACAACAAAAAGCGAATTTCAAGCCCCCAATTCACATCTTGGACAAATTAACCAAAAAATGAGAGATTTTTTTGAAAATTATGTGCTATTTCCCTGGTTTTTCAGCGTCTTTATTTTCAATCATTTCGTGAAGACAATTTATGGCGCTTGATATGCTGCCGACGCTGTCTATAAGCCCGATTTTGACTGCCTTTTTTCCTTCAACAACGCTTCCGATGTCGGTTGCGAGTTCATCAGTGTTCATCATTAATTTCAAAAAATCCTTTTCGTCTATGTTGGAATTTTTAACAACAAATTTCACGATCCTGTTTTGCATCCTCTTAAAGTATGAAAACGCCTGGGAGACCCCAAGAACTGTTCCAGAAGTCCGGACCGGGTGGATGGTCATGCTGGCTGAAGGGACAATGAATGAATGTTTAGCTGAAACCGCCAAAGGAACTCCTATGGAATGCCCTCCCCCCAAAACAATTGAAACGCTCGGTTTGCTCATCCCCGAAATAAGCTCAGCTATTGCCAATCCCGCTTCAATATCGCCACCAACCGTGTTTAAAATAAGCAATAAACCTTCAATATCATATGATTGCTCAATGGCAACCAACGCGGGGATAATCTGCTCATATTTTGTTGTTTTGCTGTCTCTTGGAAGAACATAGTGCCCCTCAACCTGGCCAATAATCGTCATACAATATATGTTGTGTTTCCCGTTGGTTGTTATCGCCCCCATATCAACAATTTGCTGCATGCTGTCGTTGGTTATTCCTTGAAACATGTTCATTTTGTTTTCTTTGGATTTGTCTTGCCGAGAAGCCGTCCCGCTTATTAAAAAGTCATTTTTTTTCACAAAAATCCTCCTCCCATTTCTAAACATAGTTTGGCAAAATGAGAAGAAAATTATTCAAATATCAATCATCATATATGAATTTATGCAACTTATTAGCATATTTTCGCAAATCGTAGCTCCAATACCAAACTCCATCTATCATACCGCCTTTAACGTCAGGATCGGTTTCATCCGGAACTCTATACTTTTCAAGCTCAGGCTTTCCAGTTGCAAAAAACGGAATAAACCCAAGCATTTCATTGACTCCGATTGAAGTTTCAACATATGGAAGCATTTTTTTGATAAAGTCTGGATATTCCCACACGCTCATTTTAGCAACCTTTTCAAAAATCAAAGACATAACCTTTTGCTGGCGCTCAACACGCTTGACTTCGCTGTCAATTTTTCGAATCCTAGCATACGCAACCGCTTGGCAGCCGTTTAGGTGAATAACTTTAGATTTTTCCTTAAAATTTTGATAGGTTTTTTAGATTTTCCTTGAG
>CADBXQ010000144.1 GCA_902798675.1 Oscillospiraceae bacterium | reverse complement strand
CCTGGCCGTCCTGCAAAGCGACGATAACAAGCCCACCTGAAATTTTAAAAACAGTTTCCAAACTGTCCGCAAGCCTTGATTTAATCCCTTCCTTAACGATCAGCCGATCAACAACAATTTCTATTGAGTGTTTTTTGTTTTTATCAAGGTCAATTTTTTCCGAAAGGTCATATAAAATTCCGTCAACACGAACCCGAATAAACCCGCTTTTTCTCGCAAAATCCAGTTCTTTAACATGCTCCCCTTTTTTGCCGCGAACGACCGGAGCCAGAAGCTGAATTTTTGTTCCTGGCTCAAGCTCTAAAATTTTGTCAACTATTTCGTCGATTGTTTGATGTTTAATCTGCTTTTTACATATTGGACAGTGGGGAATTCCAATCCGAGCATATAAAAGTCTTAAATAGTCATATATTTCAGTCACAGTTCCAACGGTTGATCTGGGATTTTTAGAAGTCGTTTTTTGGTCTATGGAGATTGCAGGCGACAATCCTTCAATATAGTCAACATTTGGTTTTTCCATCTGCCCCAAAAATTGCCGCGCGTATGATGAAAGGCTTTCCATATATCGCCTTTGTCCGTCAGCAAATATTGTGTCAAAAGCCAGCGAACTTTTTCCCGATCCAGAAACTCCGGTGAAAACAACCATTTTGTCGCGCGGAATCTCCAAGTCAACGCTTTTCAAATTATTTTCTTTAGCGCCTTTAATAATTATCTTTTTTTTCATAATTTTCACATTTCTCCTAATTTTATTTGCTCAAATCAATTTTTTTAGCTGATCAATCCTGTCTCGAATCAAAATTGCATATTCAAAATCTAAAATTTTTGCAGCATCTTTCATCTGAACTTGAAGCTCGTTGATCAAATTCAAAACCTCTTTTTTACTCAATCGAGCATCACTCTTCGCCCGATCTGAATCGTCTTTTTTGGATATCTCAATAACATCCCGAATGCCCTTTTTAATCGTCCTGGGAACAATCGAATGCTCTTTGTTATATTTCATCTGGATCTGCCGACGCCTCAAAGTTTCTTCAATTGCCCTTTGCATCGACCCTGTGACCTCATCTGCATACAAAATAACCTTTCCATTTTCATTCCTCGCAGCCCGCCCCATGGTTTGAATCAAAGAGGTTTCTGAACGCAAAAAGCCCTCTTTATCCGCGTCTAAAATCGCAACTAAAGAAACCTCGGGAATGTCAAGCCCCTCACGAAGCAGGTTTATTCCAACCAAAACGTCAAATTTTCCAAGCCTCAAATCGCGAATAATCTCCATCCTTTCAAGCGTGTCGATCCCAGAATGCATATATTTGACTTTTATGTCTATGTTTTCAAAAAATTCCGACAAATCTTCCGCCATCTTTTTGGTCAGCGTCGTTATCAAAACTCTCTCATTTTTGTCTGCCCTGATTTTTATCTGCGAAACCAAATCCTCAATCTGACCCAAAACAGGCTTGACCTCAACCTCTGGATCCAAAAGCCCTGTCGGCCGAATCATCTGCTCAACAATTGCTTTGCTATGCTGCTTTTCAAATTGGCCAGGCGTTGCGCTAACATATATTACTTGATGTATTTTTTTGTAAAATTCATCAAAATTAAGCGGCCGATTATCATACGCTGACGGCAAGCGAAATCCAAAGTCAATCAGCGTTTTCTTTCGCGCATGATCCCCAGCATACATCCCTCCAACTTGGGGCAGCATAACATGGCTTTCATCAACAAACATCAAAAAATCATCGGGAAAATGGTCAAGAAGCGTGTATGGAGTTGAGCCTGCAGGGCGTCTAGCTAAAATGCGTGAATAATTCTCAAAAATATTTTTCTCTTTCCAAAAGCTCAGCCTCAATGTCGGATATCGCAACATCAAGCTTTTCTCGCCCAACGATATAATGAGACGCCGGAAATATCGCAACATGCCTAGTCCTCTCTTTAACCTTTCCAGTCATTGCATTTATCAGGCTTATTTTATCTATTTCATCTCCAAAAAATTCGATTCTATAGGCATTTTCTGAAGAATATGCTGGAAATATGTCAACAACGTCTCCGCGAACCCTGAACTTATTTCGGCTGAAACTGATGTCATTTCGCTCATATTGCAGGCTGACCAGCTGCTTTAAAAGATCATCTCGACTTTTTTGCATACCCTGCCTCAAGCTAATAACCATGCTGCGATAGTCTATCGGGCTGCCCAAACTATATATACACGAAACGCTGGCAACAATTATGACGTCTCTCCTCTCAGAAAGCGCGCAGGTTGCAGAATGCCGAAGCTTATCAATTTCGTCGTTTATTGAAGAGTCCTTTTCTATATATGTGTCGGTTGAGGGAATATATGACTCTGGTTGATAATAATCATAATAAGAAACAAAATATTCAACCGCATTTTTCGGAAAAAACTCCTTAAATTCGCTGCAAAGCTGGGCGGCCAAAGTCTTGTTGTGGGCTAAAACCAGGGTTGGGCGATTAAGCTTTGCTATGATGTTTGCCATTGTGAAAGTCTTGCCGGAGCCAGTCACCCCAACCAAAGTCTGCTCCCTGTTTCCATTTTTGACACTTTCTAAAAGCGCTTCTATAGCCTGAGGCTGGTCACCTGTCGGCAAATATTCAGATTTCAATTCAAATTTTTCCAAAATAAATCACTTATTTCCTTCTTTATTCAACAATTTATAAAACCAAAAATATATGACATAACAAAAAATTTAAATCAATGATTCATATATTTTCTTCAATTTTTCACCTACAATTTTCAAATCTCTCTCGCGAGCAACTTCATATGATTTTTCTGAAACATCTTTTAATTTTCCCTCAAAAAACAATTTTATTTTAGACTCAAATTCGTCTATATTCTTGGCTTTATAGACATTCTCTCCATCAACCAACCATTCATCAAACACAGGAATATCGCGTATAATCGCACTTTTTTTACACGCACACGCCTCGACGATTGGAATCCCTTCTGTTTCCTCAAAAGTTGGAAATAAATACAGATCCGCCCCGTTCATCGCTTGCTTTATGACTCCCGGCTCAACATATCCAGCAAAAGTTAAATTGTCAAGCCGCGTTCGAATCGCCCGCCGAACCCGCCTCCCAGCAAAAATCAAGGGGCTATATCCAAACCATATGAATTTATACTGCGGCAATCTTTTTGCGAGCTCAACAAAGTCCAAAATCCCCTTTCTTTCAATATATAACCCAATTCCAAAGATGATTTTGTCGGTTTCTTTATATGAAAACCGCTTTCTAAATTTTTCCCTTAACGAAGCGTCATTTTCAAAAAAATCCAACTGGATCCCATTAGATATGTCAAATATTCGTTTATTTTCCAGTCCTTTATATTTATATAACAGCTTTTTGGAATATATGGTTGGAGTGAGTATAACATCTCCCAAACTATAGCATTTTATCAGCCACTTTTTAAATATTTTAGAAGTTATGTTGCTGAAAATAAAGCCATTTTTATAGTCCTCCTCTGTTGAATGCGCGTGGTATACAATCTTTTTTCCATTTTTTTTCGCTTTCTTTGCAATAAAATATGATTGTGGAAAATATGTGTTTATATGTAAAATATCATAATCATCATCTTTATTTAAAGTGTATTCAACGCCCGCAAAATCCAAAGCCTTAATTTGATGCTCAATCGCCTTCCCCAAGCCGGATTTTCCAAGCAAGCTTTTTTGTTCAGTATATAACAAAATTTTCATTTATCCAAAATCCCTTTCAAAATAAATTGAAATCAAAAAAAATAATCCTATCTTATTATATTATATTCTCGCATCGATGTCGAATCGCCGCTTTTTCCAAAAATGAAATGGTCAACCAAAGTCATGTTCAAAGCCCGAAGCGCCGCAAC
>CADBXQ010000143.1 GCA_902798675.1 Oscillospiraceae bacterium | reverse complement strand
ATTTTGAATAAAAATGTTTTAAATAGTGATATATATTTTGGGGAGGGTTTTATCGATGCAAAGTGATTGCGCAATAATTTTAGCAGCCGGCGAAGGGCAGAGGATGGGGGCGGACGTTCCTAAGGTTCTTTGTGAAGTTTTGTTTAAGCCGATGATTGGCTGGGTTATTGGAGCTTGTAAAGATTCGCAAATTGAGGATAGATGCGTTGTTGTTGGATTTAAGTCTGACCAGGTTGTTGATTTTTTGGGAGATGATGCGAAAACTGTTTTTCAGGATCAACGCCGAGGAACTGCGCATGCTGTTTTGTGCGCTAAATCTTTTTTGAAGCAGCACATAAACGCAAATGTTTTTGTTTGTTGCGGGGATTCGCCATTTCTAGATGAAAAAACCATCACATCTGCTTTGGATATACACAAAAGGAACAGGGCGTCTGTGACTGTGATAACCGCAAATCTTGAAAATCCCAAAGGATATGGAAGAATTGTTAGGATGGGTGGAAATATTTCGAAAATAGTTGAAGAGAAGGATTCAAATGAGCAGGAGCGAAAAATTCATGAAGTTAATTCAGGGGCATATTGGTTTTGCGTTAAAGATTTACTAGATGTTTTGGAGTATATAAAGCCAATAAACAACCAAAATGAATACTATCTAACAGACGCAATAGCGCTGATTTTGGCTCGCGGAAAGACCGCAACAGCATATTTATCTGAAAATCCTTTGGTTGCTATGGGCGCTAATGATAGATTAAATCTTTTTAAATTAAATGAAATATACAAAAAAATATTAATAGAGAGATTTATGGATGATGGAGTCGAATTTTTATCAATGGATGGGATTATTATCTCCCCAGATGTTAAAATTGGAAAGGGAACGAAAATTTTGCCAGGAACAATACTTAAAGGCAAGACTTCTGTTGGAAAAAATTGCGTTATTGGGCCAAATTCTTTGATTGAGGACAGCCAAATTGGGGATCAAACTGTGGTGAATTCGAGTCAAATATATCAAAGCGTTGTCGAAAATAATGTGAAAATCGGGCCATTTTGCCACATCAGACCAAATAGCAGGATTGATCATCATGCTAAACTGGGAGATTTTGTTGAGGTGAAAAATTCCAAAATCGGCGCAGGAACTTCCATTTCCCATCTTACTTATGTTGGGGACAGCGACGTTGGAAAAAATGTTAATTTTGGCTGCGGAGTCGTGACGATAAATTATGACGGAGTTAATAAAAACAGATGCGAAATTAAAGACGGGGCGTTTATTGGCTGCAACACCAATCTCGTTGCTCCAGTCACTATCGGCAAAAATGCATATACTGGCGCTGGATCGACGATAACAAAAAATGTTTCAGACTATGCGCTGGGAATTGAGAGGGGAAAACAGGTTAACGTCGCTGAGTTTTCAAAGTCAAAACTTGCGGGGAGAAAGCTGAAAGTTAAAGATTAAAAATAAAAAAAACACACTTTAAGGCTCAAACTAGCTTTAAAGTGTGTTTATATTTATCATTTTCAGCCATGAATTTTTTCTTTAATTCGCTTTTGTATATAATATGAACCGACTAAAACTAAAAGCCAAATTGGAAATGTTAAAGCACTTAACCTGTGGGCGGGACTAAACAAGCAGGTTATGACCACTACAGCCAGAAAGCCCAAGCAGACGTAGTTGGCGCGCGGAAACCAAAGAGACTTGTATTTCAATTCGCTGACCGCTTCAGAGTCTAGAGTTTTTCTGAATTTAATTTGAGTTATCAGTATAACCATCCAGATAAACACGCCTGCCATTCCACACATTCCCAAGAGCAGATTGAAAGCGCCTTCCGGGAAGAAGAAGGATATCCCAACGCCGATTAGCATAAATACTGCTGAAAATAAAGTTGCGGCAACGGGGACGCTTTTCTCGTTTAACTTGCTTAAAAATCTCGGCGCGCAGTCCTGCGAAGCTAGCGTGTGAACCATTCTGCTTGAGCTAAATATTCCGCTGTTGCAAGCAGACAGGGTGGATGTGATGATGACGAAATTTATGATGCCTGCGGCAGACATACATGCCATGAGCAGAACTTTGTTTATTGCTGAAGGCAGCTCTTTCTCTGGATTTTTGGTTTCACCGGCAGTTAGGCCAACAGATTCAAGTCCTATAAATGTTATCGAAACTGGGCCAATTGCGAGTATAACACTCAATATTCCTTTGGGGAAAAATCCGCCATGAGTCCATAAATTTGAAAATTCAATCTCGCGAAAGCCACTATTTACAAAATTTATGATTATTAACGCAAATCCCAGAATTATGAAAGCGATTATCGTTACAACTTTAACTATGGAAAACCAAAACTCAAATTCGCCAAAAAATTTAACATCAACTAAATTTATCAACGTCAGCATTACTAAAGACGCCAATGCCCAGACCCAGATGGGAATGTTTGGAAACCAATATTTCATACAGGTTCCAATAGCTGTTATTTCCGCCATAACGCCAAATGCCCACAAAAACCAATAGCTCCACCCGGTTACATATCCCACAAGCGGACTCCAAAATTCGTTGGCATATGCGCTAAAAGAGCCCGAAACTGGATACTGAACCGACATTTCTCCTAAAGACCTCATGATCAAGTAGACCATGAATCCTGTTATTGAGAATGACAACAAAACCGAAGGGCCCGCAATTTCTATCATTTTGGATGATGCCAAAAACAAGCCCACCCCCACTGATCCGCCGATGGCTATCATCTGGATATGCCTGGATTTCAGACTTCGACTGAGTTCTTCTTCGTTGTTCAAAATGAACCCTCCTTTGTAAATTTAGAATCGTAGCTCATTATAACAGATTTTTCGCTGAATTTCTATATAATTTTTATATTTCTACGTTATCGACAAATTTTGACTGAATTTATAGCAGAAAAATGTGAATATTGCACATAAAAATTCAATTTATGAATAAGCATTAACTCATTATATTGAAGTTTATGACAATTATATCGCTTTTTTAATAATATATATAATAAAAACATTTTGAGGTGCTGAAAATGGCAAAAATACTCGTTTATAATAATAATGTTAATAAAATTGAAACATATTACAGGAATGAAAATGATAACATGCCATACACAGAAAGTGGATATTTAAAGGTGGGTGAATTTAGAGGATCCAGCAAAAGTCCAACAATTTGGACGACGAAAAACTCTATGGAATCTTTTGTCGGGCAGCGAAAACTTTGGGGCGGGCCAATTCCGGTGGGATATGCTTTTAAAAGGCCATGGGAAGGGGGACACGGAAAGCAGTCTCAACACTATGCAGGAACCGCTTTTGATGTTGCGCAGGGCTGGAGCAATTCGCAAAGGAGCAAACTCAGAACAAGCGCTAAGAATTCAGGACTTTGGGTGTATGTTGAGCCAGCAAAACTCACTCCAACTTGGGTCCACTTTGATCGAAGACAAACGCCGCCGGCCTGTTCTGGTGGGGGATATCCGGTTTTAAAGCTAAAAAGCATAAGCACATATGTTTTGATTTTGCAAGATGGACTCAACAATTTGGGCTATTCATCGGGCGGATTGGACGGAGTTTTTGGCTTAAAAACGCTCAATTCTGTTAAACAATATAAACAAAAAAGCGGCCTAAAAGCTGATGGAATTGTTGGATGCGTAACATGGAGAACCCTGCAAAATGAAGTTGTTGGAAGGGGAAGGTCTAAAACAACTATCGACTGATTTCATTAGATTTAGGTTATATTTATCCCAATAAAAGCCTCTTTTAAAATATTCGACTCTTTACTAAAATTCCCAACAAATTAAGTCGTCCTCGAATTCGTATCCAAAAAACCATGCGGGAAGCCACTTGAGTGTCGCCATGAGACCATCAACTGTGATATTAAACCTTCCTCAAGGATAAGTCAAGTTGAAAGCGTGCGTGAGAAGTGGTAGGCTAATGTCCTTGAGGGCGATTGATAGTGTTTGACAAAGCCAGACAAAATTTTCCAAAAATTTAAAAAAGCGCTTGACTTTTTTGTCGAACTGTTGTATCATAATATTTGTGTTGGGAAGCTTTGTTAATTGGTCTTTATGAAAATAAATTGTCTTTTTTTATCAAAAGGGGTTGACAAGCTTATGGAAGATTTGCTAAAATGCGTTAGCCGAGCCGAGCCGAGCCGAG
>CADBXQ010000142.1 GCA_902798675.1 Oscillospiraceae bacterium | reverse complement strand
GAATTTTTTATAATTATGAATACACACGCAAGCGCCAGCAGAACGGAGCATATCCACAAAGTGTGTTTCCCGATCAAGCTTGTCATAACCCCTCCAGCCAAAACGCCTGTGAAAAACGATGAAACGATCAAAACATATCTAAGCCCGATGAAAGCGGCGTGTTTGTCTTTGTTTATAACGGCACTTGTCATGTTGGCTGATGCGCTTCGAAGGTCCCCTGTGCACATAGTGGTCGAATATGGCAAGCCTCTGAGGCGTTTAAAGCCGCTAATTTGAAGCGAGCAGACAAACGATATTGATGTGGTCACGAGGTTGTTTAGACAGTTTTTTGGAATAAATCCAATTAGGAACAAAACCACAATTTCAACCAGCAATATCCCCAGAGGCCAGTCGAAATTTTTGCTTGTTGGCGCGAATTTTTTTATGAGCTCAGCCAAAGCAACCCCCGCTATAAATGCAACTATTGGCAGGGTGTATTTGAGCGAATTTTCAAAGTTTGCGTTTAAAATTGAAAGCGCCATTAGGGCGACATTTCCTGTTTGTGCATTAGCAAAAACGCCGTCTCTAAACAAAAATGAATGGGACTCTAAAATGCCGCCAACAGCGCTGAGTATAACTCCAACTCTGATTGATTCGTGAGCAATCTGCCTGTTTTCATCCATAATTTTCCCCCCAAACACATTAACCTAAAACATCCATGCTCTTATAATTATACCATATTTATTATTTTTTTCAAAGCATTTTTAAACGGCATAAATTTTTTCAGTGTGGGTTTGAAATTTTTGGCAGGGTTATATTTGTTCCCTTCCCTCTCCTGCTTTAAAAAACTGCTTTTCCAATAATAATACAGTGTGTAAATTAAACCATTCTCGATCGCGTTCTAAAAAACAACAATAAAATCCATCAAAACGCCGCCGGCTCACAATTCAACCATGCAAATTAAATCCAATTTAAAGCGTGAGTCTTTTTCAAAAATTCCTTAACAAGCCAAGGTTAAAAGGCTTGACAGCGTCAAACGACCCCAACCCCGAAAGATGGATCTCCCCTCCCCCGCGGGCATTAACCTACCACTTCTCATGGACGCTTTGAAAGGGACGGTGCTTGAGGAAGGTTTAATAATCAAGTTGGTTGTGAGCAGGCGGCGCTTTGAATCGGTTTTTGCATGGTTTTTGGGAACGAATTCGAGGATGGCTTAAATACACACTGTATTATCGTTGGAAAAGCAGTTTTTTAAAGCAGGGGAAGTTGAGGGGACAAATATAACCCAAAAAATTTTAAATATACACTTGACAATAACATCTTATCGTGGTATAATCACCTCACGCGAGTGGACTGTGTGGCAGCGCTCTTTTTGAGGGTGAGGAAAGTCCGAGCACCACAGGACAGAATACCTGCTAACAGCAGGCGGAGGCGACTCTAGGGATAGTGCAACAGAAATAAACCGCTCAGTGTGTTTTTTGAGCAAGGATGGAAAGGCGAGGTAAGAGCTCACCGGAACGCGGGGAACCGTGTTGCCATGTAAACCCTATTCGGTGCAACATCAGCTGAGAATATCGTTTGTCCGGCGTTCTCGAAGGATGGCTGAAATGTTGCGGCAACGCAATGTTAAGATAGATTGTCACATAAACAGAACTCGGCTTATAGGTCCAGTCGCGGTTTTAAATTTTTAGTTTTTCGATTTTAAACCAACAAAAAAACACCAGCCGTTTTAGATTTGCTGATGATTTGTTGTTTGATTTATATATTTTTAAAAAGCTACACTAGACAATATTTTTTCATATATTCGTCCATTTTTTCCAAATAATTCTCAAATTCAGCTTTCCCGTCCAGATATTTTCGAATGTCATTGACGTCAACAATGGAGTGGACATTGATCCCAAATTCGTCCCGAACCTCATCAACTGCTGTTTTATTAAAATTTTGGCCGATTTCTCGCCTGTCAACGGAAATAAACATATCTTTGCAGGATATCTCCCCGCAGGATCTCAAAATTGGAATAACCTCCCGAACCGCTGTTCCCGCCGTTATAACATCTTCAACAATAATGATTTTATCCCCGTCTTTGGGAGCATATCCAACTAAAGATCCGCCTTCGCCGTGGTCTTTAATTTCTTTAAAAAAAAAAAAAAATGGAACATCTAA
>CADBXQ010000141.1 GCA_902798675.1 Oscillospiraceae bacterium | reverse complement strand
TCCCATGTGCTTTCATTATCAGTATTGAAATCTAATAAAACCAAAAGTAATAAATGATCGTATGTTTCATCATAAACAAACTGATCTTTTCCGGTCAAAACAAAATTGTGGTCTAATTCATCTGAATAAAATTCTAATGTTGGGAATTTAGATATATCTAAATCTTTATCGCATAGAACAACTTGATTTTTTGTTGATGAAAGTAATCTACATTTATTTTTAATTTCGGGTAAGAATAAAAATTCTCTATTTAAAACTTGTAAAAATGAATTTGGGGCGATTATGAAATTATTTTCTACTTTCATTACACCTTTTGAAAAATATGATGTGACACTTGTATGATTGAAATTAATTTGTTTGAAGAAAATTGCCCATGTTTTATCAACTTGTCTATTAGTAAAGTGAGTATGTAAAAGATGATGTGCTTCATGAGATCCATATTCGCCTCCTAAATCTTCTTCATAAAGTTGATTTAATTGAGAATTTTCAGTAGATGTTCTTGTTTTAGAATTTTCATCTATTTCATATGTTGCATCTATTCTTTGATCTATTCCTTTTTTTCCTTTTGGTCGGGGGGACCCCCCTCCTCCGACACATCCTCCAGGACATGCCATAACTTCTGCGAATTTAATGTTTTCGAACCCTTCTTTTTTTTCTTTGATGTTCTTTAACATTAACATAGCATTTTTTATTCCATGAGCTACTGCAATGTCGATTTTGACTCCGTTTATATCAACTGTGGCTTTTTTTATACCTTCTTTTGTTCCTCTAACAGGTAATAAATTAATGGGTACCATCTCTTTTCCGGTGATGAATTTATGAGCTGCTCTAATTGCGGCTTCCATGACACCCCCTGTTGCACAAAAGATAGCCCCCCCTCCGGAAGCTTCGGAGTAGATGCTATCTAATTCAGTGTCAGGCAAAGATTTGAAATCGATTTTAGCTGCTTTTACCATTGCTGCAAGTTCTCTACTTGTTATTACAGCATCTGTGTCACCTAACATTTGAGGTCTTATAATTTCATCTTTTTTTCCTGTGCATGGCATTACAGCAACATGATATATCTTACTTCTATCGACACCTATTTTTTTTGGGAAAACGTTCTTAATAACTGCGGCTAACATTCCTAAAGGTGATTTACATGATGATAAATGAGGTATCATTTCAGGTTGAACTTTTTCTACGTAATTTACCCATGCAGGACAACATGATGTGAACATAGGTAAAACTGCATCGGGGTTATTAAGTCTTTGTACGAATTCTGTAGCTTCTTCGACGATTGTCATATCTGCTGAAAAATTGGTATCGAAAACATAATCGAATCCTAACATTTTTAATACAGTAACTAATTTTCCTGTTGAAATTGTTCCTGGTTTAACTCCTAATGCTTCAGGCATATTGATTCTAATTGCAGGTGCGAATTCAACAACTACGATTTTATCTTTTTTATTTTTAAGAATTTCAGTTACTCTTTTTATATCATCTGTTTCTTTTAAACATCCTTTAGGACATCCGACAGTGCATTGACCACATGCAATACAATTAGTATCCCCGAAAGGTATATCTTTTGTGGTTTGAACTATCTTTTTTTTTTTGTTTTTTGGGTCAATTCCGATAGCTTTTAATACGTTTTGACCGGCTACATTACTGCAGGCTCTTACACATGATTGACATCCTATACATTTTGTCATATCAAAAAGAATAGCTGAATTAGTTTCATCTTTCAAAACAGGTGAATCGCTTTTTAAAAAATGTTGAATTGCTGCTGTTTTTGTTTTGGATTTGTCACATTTTTTAGGCATGATGTTATAAGGATAGTCTCCTATGGTTAATTTTCCTGCTGTTGATAAATATTGATCTAATTTTTTAGGAGATTGTTCTTTTTCTTGTGCGAATTCGAAATAAAAAACTGAATTTGAAACGATTTTGTTTTTTTTTAATTGATTTACGAATTTGTGATCTTTTGTTTGTTGTTGATTGAACCAATCTCCATCTAAACTCAAACCTAAAATTCCGCTTGATTTGTCTATTAATGTTCCGTTTCCATAAACTTCGCCATAATCTTGCATTTCGAGGTTTAATGTTTTTTTACCTAAATTTAATTTGTCTGATTGTAAATTTGTGTCGAGTCTTTTGTATGTTT
>CADBXQ010000140.1 GCA_902798675.1 Oscillospiraceae bacterium | reverse complement strand
ACACAGAAGTTAAGCTCATTTGCGCCGAAAATACTTAGCTGGAGACGGCTGGGGAAGATAGGTTGATGCCGCCAATATAATAATTATTCACTTGATGTTTTGTTTTTTTGGATTTAGCAAGAATGTGTGTGGCTTGTTTTTAGTTTTCCTTTGGTGATGTGCGGTTTTGTTGTTTTTTTCTGAGAGGATGGTGCATTGTTTTATGGATCGTTATGCTTGTGATGATAAGAGAAAGAAAAGACGTTTTATTGTTGTCCTTTTTTTGATTATTTTGTCTGCTGCTGTGATTGTTGGGACTGTTCTTTTGAGTTTAGGACCCGACAAATCTAAGCCGGCTCTTGAGATAGACCCTAGCGCTGGTGACTGGGGGATGGATTATGATTTTGGCGAGAAACATTATAAAAATGGTATTCAAATACCCGGTCGCGAGAGTATTTATATAGAAAAAAACAAGAAGAATGTTAAGATGAATTTGTTGAATCCCCAAGATAATAAATGTTATTTTTATTTTAAAGTTATTTTAGATGATACTGCGGAGACAATTTATGAATCGAAGGCGTGTCCTCCTGGTCAGTCTATAAGAAATGTTACTTTGACCAGGCCTCTTGCTGAGGGGGAGTATAGCGCTGTTATCGATATTTCAACTGTTTCTTTGGACGGGTCCACTCCTTTAAGTGGCGCAAGAACAAAGCTGCGGTTGATTGCTAGATGATTTTCGAGGGATGTTTGTTTCCGGGGTTTGGTTTGTGTCTTTGGTGTTTGAAGTTGTTTTGAATTATTGACGAGTGATGGATTTGGAGTTTTTACTTCGAGTCCATTTTTTTGTTGTTTTTGAGAATAGTTGTGGGACAACCAGCATACTAATTTGTTAAGTAGACATTTAAAAGGGGGAACGTATAAAAATTATGGATGTTAAGTTTAGTGAAATAATACAAAAATTGCCAGATAAAATAGAGCATATTTTGTTGAAAACGCCAATTGATATACAGAAAAATGCGCGTGAAATTAGATTAAGAGCCGGTCGGAAAATTTGTGTTATTTATGAAAATAAATTATATAGTGTAAATAAAATATTAGACTCTGCTGAAATTCAAGAATGTTTTAAATCTATTTGCGGATATTCTGTGCATACGCATTTGCATGAAATAATACACGGGTTTATTACCATGAGTGGTGGACACAGAGCGGGACTAGCTGGGACGGCAATATATGACGAGAATAATAAATTAATTAATTTAAGGGCAATTAGTTCAATAAATTTGAGAATTTCAAGACAAATTTGTGGAGTTGCACAAGAATTAATCGATATATTAGGCGGTGAATTGGGCAAATTGCTGATAGTTGGAGCGCCGGCTAGCGGAAAGACCACTTTGCTCACGGATATTGTTAAACACTTAGGGTGCAGAACTGTTTCTGTTGTCGACAGTCGGGGTGAAATTGCTTCCTGTTTGAATGGAATACCACAACATAACGTGGGTAATGCTGATGTTTTTGATTGCTGGAACAAAGAGGATGCGATAGTGTCGGCGATCAAAGCTATGAGTCCAGAATTTATAGTGTGTGATGAAATAGGAAATGAAGCCGATATAAAAGCGGTCGAAGCGTGTGTTGGGGCTGGAGTGGAGTTGATTGCAACCGCCCATGCGGGAAATTTTCAGGACATGGTTAAAAGAAACGTGATAAAAAAGATTCTCAAAACTGGAGCGTTTGAAAACATAGCGATTTTGAAAGGGAAATTCGAGCCGTGTAAAGTGGAATCGATTGTTAAAGTGAGTGAGTTGTTTGCGAGAGCTGGGCATAGCGATTTTGGCGATTTGTCCCGTGATTATGGGGATATCACATTATGTGAATTTAAAAATGAACCAAAAGCAAATCGAGAAATTAATACAATTAGTAAATTGGATTAAAACTGAAATTAGATATACACAGTCTGAAATATATGATATAGTAAAAGATTTATTAAATAATAATAATTTTAAAAGTCTTTCTTTTTTGAATGATGTCAAAAATAATATGAATAGTATGCCATTTCCCACAGCTTGGAAAACAGCAATTACTAGTTGGAACAGCAGTATTTTAAAAGAAGATGAAGAGCTTTTGAGCTCGATGGCCAATATTTTGGGGGCTTCGGATTCGACTGGCCAAATATCTGCATTGGATCATATTGAAAAAAGATTTGAAGCCAGTTATGAAGTTGCGAAAAATCTTTGCCAAACCAAGGGAAAATTATATAAATCACTGGGAATTTTGATGGGTTTGGCAGTTTGTGTGATATTTATATAAGCAATACAAATAGTATTTTTTAAAATAAGGGATTTATATTATGGATGTGGATTTAATTTTTAAAGTTGCTGCGATAGGGATCATTGTTGCGGTTTTGAATCAGGTTTTAATTCGGTCAGGGCGTGAAGAGCAGGCTATGTTGACGTCTTTAGCTGGATTGATTGTTGTGTTATTTATAATTGTAGCGCAAATAAGTCGACTATTTGAAACAATTAAGAATTTGTTTGGATTATATTGAGGTTGATAATATGCTTTTTTCAATCATCGGGCTGGCCTTGATTGCAGTTTCAGTTTGTGTGATTTTGCAAAAAACCAATCCAGAATTTTCAATACTAACATCTCTTATTGCAGGAGTGATAATATTTTTGATTATAATAAAAAATTTTTCACCCGTGTTTGACGTCATAAACAAATGGATATCCGATTTTAATCTAAACAATATATACATATCCACCGTGATGAAGTCGCTTGGAGTCTGTTATTTAACGCAAATATCTTCTGAAACTTGTTTTTGGATTTAATGAGCATTATCAAAAGAGTGATTTATTTAAATTAATAAATGATATTTAAATTTATAAAGAGGGATAAATATGAGAAAATGTTTAATATATATAATGCTGTTGTTATTTTCGTGTCTGGTGTCGTTTTCTCAAAATGTTTATGCTTTATATGACAATGATAGTGAATATTCTAATGTGGTTAATGAAGAGTATGAAAATTTAAAAATAAATGAACTGTTTGATGAATTGCCGGATAATGTTGAAAATGATCTAAAAAAAGTTGGAATAAATTCTGCGAATCCGTGTGATATTCAAAAATTTTCGATGGTTAATTTCTTTAAATTCCTATTTTATAAAATATTTGACATCATAAAAAAGCCATTTTTTTTGTTTGCAAGTTGTTTTGCAATAATTTTGCTTTGCGCACTGTTTGATGGGCTCAAAACCACGGTTGAAAATTCGAGCCTAAATGGAATTTTAAGCTCAATTGCTTCAATATGCACATGCGGGGTTATCATTGCGCCGATAGTCGGGTGTATATCCAGCGTCGCTCAAACAATAAAAGCGTTTGGAAATTTTATGCTTTGCTTCATTCCTGTTTTTGGCGCTGCAATTGCTGTTTCCGGGGGAGAATCAAGTTCGCTGGGATACACCACCAATCTTTTTTTTACATCACAGATGGTGTCGTTAATTATTGCAAACATTTTGATGCCAGCAATTGGAATTTTTTTGGCTTTATCTATTGTCAGCTCACTAAATGGAAATTTTAATATTGGAGGGATAATTTCCTCAATTAAAAAGACGGTTATTTTTATTTTGTCACTGCTGCTTATCGTGTTTGTTGGCCTGTTCACAATGCAAAACGCGGTTTCAGTTTCAGCAGATGAGGTTGGGATGAAGGTTGCTAAATTTGCGTCCAGCAGTTTTATTCCAATCATTGGCGGTTCCCTTGGAGATGCTATGTCGACAGTTGTTGGATGTTTGATGTTGATTAAATCGGCGGTTGGCGGATTCGGAATTTTGGCCTGCATCGTCACATTGCTTCCTTCGATTTTAATGCTGGTTTTTTTTATTATATCTGTTTCACTAACTGGCGGACTAGCCCAGGCTTTAAATGTCAGCTCTGTTGCCAACATGATGTGTTCAATAAAAGACTGTCTTTCAATTTTGCTTGCATTTTTAATAAGTTATGGCATTTTAATCATTTCAACCACGGCTTTAATGATCACTGTTGCAAAAAGTTAGGAGGTCTAGAAAATGTATGACTGGGTGATATATATATGCATTTCAATTATTTGCGGAACCATTTTTTATATGCTTGTTCCTGGCGGAAATATGGAAAAAACCATGAAACTGGTCCTGAATGTTTTTTTGATCAGCAGTCTAGTAAGCCCGTTGATGAAAAATTTCAACTGCCAAGATATATCTAATTGTCTATCTAAAATATATAACAGCGATGATATAAACATGTGCTATAATGAATATTTAAAAAAAACAGACCAAGAAAAACTAAAAAGCGCTTTAAAAATTGTTTTAGCAAAAAGTGGTTATAAATTTTTGGACATAAGCATAGATATTAGTAAAGATAAGTCAAAAGTAAAAAATGTTTATTTAAAAATTGCTAAAGACCAAAATTATGATGCTAATCAAATAAAACAAATTGTTCAAAAAGAAACCGGAATAGATCCTAAAATAATCTATTATCAACAATAAAAAGGTGATAGTGTATGGAATTTAAAAAATATTTAGAAAAATTATTGTATTCTAAAGAAAAGACCAAATACATATTAATTATAGGAATGGTTGGAATTTTGTTGATTAGCATTTCAACTCTCATACCAAAAAACTCCAATGACAAAAATATGTGTGGTGAATCGAAAAATTTAAACCTATCAACCGAGAGCTATGTTCAGCAACTTGAGCAAAAAATCAATTCTATGATATCACAAATTGAGGGGGTTGGAAATTCAGAAGTTGTTATAACGCTTGAAAATGGCGTGGAAAACGTGTATGCAAACAAAGAGAGAAAAACATCAGATTCCAACGAAAACGCTTCAGGAAAGCAAACAAACAGAAACAACACACAACATGATGTGGTTATAGTTGACGGCTCCGGCGGGAAGCAAGCTTTAATTGTCACTCAAAAAGAGCC
>CADBXQ010000139.1 GCA_902798675.1 Oscillospiraceae bacterium | reverse complement strand
ACGCAGGACTACGGCTCGTTCACGGTTGCCACGCTCACAGGAAAGCTCCGAAAGACGGCAAAAGAGCGCGCCACGAACTTCAGTCACGACGACGAAGTATCCCACCCTCACTACTATGCCGTGCGGCTTCCCGAAGAGCATCTGCTGCCGGAAATGACAGCAAGCCGCTTCCCGGCTATCCCGGCGCTTACCGTGACAATATCTGCGTAACTGCCTTTTTCCTTAACACTGCAATGATAACAGGATTCAAAATAGACATCAACCCTCAAAGCGGTTTTTATGGAGAAGATTCAAGCCAAAGTCTTAAACAAAAGCTTCAGGCCAGGCTCAAACAGCAACTTGAAAAGCAAAGTCAAAAGCAAAAAAAGCTGCCAGAGAGGCCTCTGCTTTCCCCCGAAGAGCTTGTTGAGGAGGCCGACATTCACGCTTTTGAGGTTGAGGCTATGTTGGACGAAGAAAAAAATAATCAGGATTAAATCAGGGTTTTATTAACAGTTTGCGAGGTGAGATTTTGCTGTGTTGCTTGAAAAAAATATTCCGCTGAGGATGTGTGTTGCTTGTCGAAAGAAAAGGCCAAAAACAGAGCTTTTAAGGGTTGTTAGGCAAAAAGAAACGGGAAAAATTTTTATAGATGAAACGAAAAAAGCTGATGGCAGGGGAGCATATCTTTGCTGTGGAGAAGAGTGCCTGCGGCTTGCTCGCAAGAAAAAAGGATTTGAAAGAAGCTTTAAATGCAAAGTTTCGGGCTTGGTTTATCATGATTTGGAAAAAGAGCTGGAATATATATGAAAAATATTTTAAAAAGTTTGGGGCTTTGTCAGCGTGCTGGGAAATTGGTTGTTGGATTTGGCGCGGTTTGCGATTTGTTTTCGGAAAGGGTTTTGGATGTTGTTGTTTTTTTGGCGTCGGATGCTTCTTTAAAAACAGCTAAAGAAGTTCGATATTATGCAGCCAAACATGGCGTTGAAGTGATCTATCTTAACGTGACTAAATTGGAAATATATGAAATTTTAAATAAACCTTTTGCAGTTTTAGCAATTACAGATATAAAAATGGCAAATATGATCAAAAGTTATTTGCCAAAAACCTAGGCTGAATTGAAAGTTTAAATTTAGCAAAAAATGAACGAGGAGTGATTTTTTATGATAAAAAAATGCAAAGTGTCAGACTTGGCTAGGGATTTGAATATAACATCCAAAGAGCTGATCGCTTTATTTGATGAACATTTACAAGACCACAAAAAAGCCAGCGCAGTTTTGAGTGAGGAAGAAATCAACATTGCTTTGGAAATATATTCTCAAAAAAATCAAGTTGAAAGTTTTGATTCATATTTTGCTTCTGCTTCCCAAAAACAACAAGCAGTTAAGTCTGAGCCTGTTAACTCGAAAAAGAAAGATTCTGGAAAGCCAGAAAAAACTGAACAATCCAAAAAATCTGAAAAACAATTAAATTTGACTGATTCCAAAAAAAGCGATTCTAGACAAAATAATTCCAAAACTCAAAAGCAAGGAAAGAAGCTTGCGAGTGCTAAAAATTCTGAAAAAAGTCAAGAATTTTCCAAAGCTAAGAAAGGTGAAGCCTCTAAAAAAAAAGATCCAAAAGTGCCAAGAAAAAAGGAAAACCAGCCCAAACTATTGAGCTTAGACCAAGCGATAGCGAGCCAGCGACAAATGTTGTTCGTGAAAAAGACAACGAGCGCCATATCGATACAAAATCTGTTCAGGTTAACCTCGACAAATATAATGAACGCTATGAAAATATGGCAAACCAAAACAGCCAGAACAAAATCAAAGACGGATTTTCCAAAAAGCAAAAGTTTAAACAGCGTTCAAACAAAAAAAATCAGCGGTTTGTTAAAAAAGAAACAGAAGCGCAAAAGTTGCAGCGTTTGGCGTTGGAGCGCGCTAGGAATCAAAAACTCAAAGTCAAAATCCCGGATGAAATTGTTGTTTCAAATCTTGCGGCAAGGCTTAAGGTTAATGTTTCGGAAGTTATCAAAAAGTTGATATCTCTTGGCGTTATGTCTGGAATGAATGACTCAATCGACTTTGACACAGCAGCAATTGTTGCGGAGGAGCTTGGAGCAAAAGTTGAACACGAAGTCACAATAACAATCGAGGATCGTCTTTTTGAGGATGAAGAAGATGCAACCGAAGATTTGGTTAAAAGAGACCCGATTGTTGTTGTTATGGGGCATGTTGACCACGGCAAGACCAGCCTTTTGGATAAAATCAGAAACTCGGAAGTGACTTCATCCGAAGCCGGCGGCATCACGCAGCACATCGGCGCATATCGAGTTCATGACAAAGCAAAAAACAGCATAACATTTCTGGACACTCCGGGCCACGAAGCGTTCACTTCAATGAGAATGCGTGGAGCAAACATGACAGACATAGCTATTTTGGTTGTTGCTGCGGACGATGGGATCATGCCGCAAACTGTTGAGGCTATAAACCACGCCAAAGCAGCCAAAGTTTCAATCATTGTTGCGATCAATAAAATTGATAAGCCTGAAGCTGACGTTAATCGCGTTAAACAGGAGCTGACTGAGCATGGTCTTGTTCCGGAAGAATGGGGCGGCAGCACAATTTGCGTCCCGGTTTCAGCAAAAACTGGGGAAGGAATTGAGCAGCTTCTGGAAATGGTTGATTTGGTTGCTGAGGTTAAAGAATTAAAGGCAAATCCCAATCGGTTTGCAAAAGGCGCCGTTGTTGAAGCATATTTAGACAAAGGCAGAGGGCCGGTTGCAACGCTTCTTGTTCAAAACGGAACTCTTCATGTTGGAGATTCTTTGATTGCGGGAGTTTCTGTTGGGCGTGTTCGCGCTATGCTTAATGATAAAGGCAAGGAAGTCGAAGAGGCTGGGCCTTCAACGCCTGTTGAGATTATAGGCCTTTCTGAAGTTCCGTCCGCCGGAGACACATTTAACGCAGTTGCTAATGAAAAATTGGCGCGAGATCTTGTTGATAAACGCAAATTCTTGGAAAAACAAGAAAAATTTTCTTCATATAACAAAGTCACTCTGGATAATCTGTTTAGTCAGATTGAAGAGGGCGAGCGAAAAGAGCTTCCAATCATTGTTAAAGCCGATGTTTGGGGATCTGTTGAGGCGATTAAAAGTTCTCTTGAGAAGCTGTCGAATGAGGAAGTTAAAGTTCGAGTCATTCATGGAGCGGTTGGAGCAGTCAACAAATCCGACGTCATGCTTGCTAATGCCTCAAAAGCGGTTATTATTGGCTTTAATGTTCGGCCGGATTCTGTTGCTAAGCGCGCCGTTAAGGAGCATGGCATTGAGCTTCGGATATATCGCGTTATTTACGATGCTATTGAAGATGTTGAGCAAGCGATTAAAGGAATGCTCAAGCCTAAAATCAGGGAGCGCGATCTTGGAACTGCCGAGGTTCGTGAAATATATAAAATTTCAAGTGTTGGAACAATAGCGGGTTGCTATATAACCGAAGGAAAGGTTTTGCGAAGCGCCCAGATTCGGCTTGTCAGGGACGGGGTTGTTGTTGTTGAAGACGCTATAAAATCCCTGAAAAGATTCAAAGACGACGTCAAGGAAGTTGCAAAAGGCTTTGAATGCGGAATAGGGCTTGAGAAATTTAATGACATAAAAGTCGGGGATGTTTTTGAATCCTTTATTTTGGAGGAATATCGTGACTGAATGCGATTTATTTTCAAGCATTTGGAAAATTATTGGAGGTTTTTATGGCTGGTCATAAATCTGAGCGCATTGCTGAGGACATAAAAAGGGA
>CADBXQ010000138.1 GCA_902798675.1 Oscillospiraceae bacterium | reverse complement strand
CATTTTTTTGGTTATTATTACTAATATTCATTGTCGCAGTGACATTAATTTTGTTTAAAAAGATAAATCCAACTGCTGCGTGGCTTTTGGTTCCATATTTAATATGGATATTATTTGCGGCATATTTGAATTTATTCACCGCCATTTTAAATTAAATAAATATATAAAATATATAAACAAGTCCTTGACATTTTTCGAATTTTCTGGGACTTGTTTATATTGAACAAAAATATAGTTTGCTAATATGTTAATATATTTTACTATGTTAGTTATCTATGTCTCTTGATGGAAAAAATTCGTTTATTGGAAATTCTATGTTTTTGAAAACATCACACGGATTTTCGGATGTGTTGGTGCACTCCTTTTCCGGTATGCAATAATCATATACGGGAACCATCATTTGAACCTGTCTTTCCATCTGAACAATCGAAAATATACCTATGCTGATAAATATATTCTTTTGCGGTAAAACATTTTCGAAAGAGCCTTCAAAACATGAACATATAGAATTTGGCAATGAGCAGGAACACCATTCGCTCGCAATATCGGCGCACTCTTTAGAACAACTGGACAAAAGCATCGGTTCTGCGATTTGGACGGTGACTTTGGGAAGTCCCTGGGGATTTGAAGAACTCAAACCTTCATTTTGAATATTACTAAAAGTTTTAACGCTGCCTTCGCTTCCAAATAGCACAACTTTTTTACAAAATGTACAAACACCCATTACCTCAGTTGCGCTTGAAAGTGGCGAACTATAAACGGAAAGTGTGACTGAAAAGTAAAATGTCATGTCAACAGAATAAAAACCCTTGTGGAATGGAACCGGCTCAACAGACATAACAACGTCCATGACCTCAACACTTTTTGGTTTAACCAAATATGCTTCATCTATTATCGGCTGAGTTGCGTCTGTGAAAAAGACCCTTAAATCTTCCAAACAGTCTTTATCCCCACAGCTATCGTATATTCTATCCGCGTTTATGCAAACAGCTTCACGAATGTTTCCGCTGTTTTTTGCGCCGCCACAAAACGTGTTTGACATGCTTTCGCCAGTATTGCGGCTGGATTTTGCCGAATTTTCGAAATTTTTGTCTAGCATATTAACCCTCCTGATTGTAAAATTAAAAGCTTCTGCTTCATTTCATTCTATGTCATCACCCCAAATTTGTGAAAACAATCTAAAAATATCTATTATACAAACAGTAATATTTTATGTGCGATTAATTATATTTTTCGATTGGGTTATAACAACGCAAAAACCCCCCTCCTCCCGCTTCTTATGTCTCAAAAATTTTTTTAATTTACTCTTGACATCCAATTTTTAGTATGCTACAATATTTATGTAGTGTTCATTCTTTCAATTGCTCTGTTTTTTTCAGCTATTTTTGTGTGCTAATATATTTTAGAATTGTTAACAATATGTTAATTTTCAAAAAAATATTGACTTTTTTGGGCTTTTTTGGTATAATTAAGTTAATCTATATTTGCGCATTAAATAGATGATAAAATATTTTTGGAGTGATTTATTTTGAATTTGAAAAATTTTGCTAAAAAGTTCATCTTAATTTTTGTGACACTGGCCTTTTTGGCGTTCGGATCCTGCTCGGTGTATGCTGAAGGCGGGAAGATGGAATATATGGATATGCTGCTTGCTAATTCTGCATATAGCACTATGCTTTTGAATTCAGTTGACCCTGCGCTGGGAATGGAAACGGGAGCGGATGGAAATCTTTTGAAAAAAGAAAAATTGACCGCTGATGAACAAAGCGTTTATGATGATATAAAAAAGGATGTCGACGAACTGATTAAATCAGCAGATTCCGACAATTCTGTTTTGTCAAGTGACGTTAAAAAAACCAAGGCTATTTATAACTGGATTATTAAAAAAATAGAATATGACGAAAATTCCTTGAATCCAACAACATTTTTTGATTTTGATAAAGGCGTTGGAGGGACGGTTCTTTCTCTAAACCCCAAGAGGAAGCCTCAGGATGCGCTTAGTGCATATAAAAATAAAACGGCAGTTTGCGCTGGAAGATCTTTCCTTTTCGAATTGATGATGAGAATGGCCGGCCTGCCTTGCATATGCGTAGGAAATGATATCCACTGTTTTAATGCAGCTTGGCTAGACCGCGGAGATGGCAAGCCGTGTTGGATGCTGATCGATACGACTATGGTTGACGCTAATCTATCGCTGGAAG
>CADBXQ010000137.1 GCA_902798675.1 Oscillospiraceae bacterium | reverse complement strand
CCTCAACAGGTTTTAAACGGGGTTGACCTCCTTTGTCGGGTCGCGACGGGCCGGAGCCGAATCGGCCTCAATCGGACCTCAACAGGTTTTAAACGGGGTTGACCTCCTTTGTCGGGTCGCGACGGGCCGGAGCCGAATCGGCCTCAATCGGACCTCAACAGGTTTTGAACGGGGTTGACCTCCTTTGTCGGGTCGCGACGAGCCGGAGCCGAACCGGCCTCAATCGAACCTCAACAGATCAAAATATACCAACCCTGTTCCCGCTCAACAAAAAAAGGAAAGCAAAGTTAATGTAATTTTGAAAAAAACCATCTTTAAATATAAGGAAGAACTACTTATGCGCATCAAAGTTTAAAAATTAAAGACCCCGCGGTAAGATCTTAAGGAGAATTTAATACTGTTAAAGCCTGCGCCAAGCGTGGCTGCGCATATCCAAGAGCACGCCGCCTCCAAAACCGACAACACTCTCAACACCAAACCCAAACGCAAACTTTACATTCCTATATTAGCATATTAAAAATTCAATGTCAAGAGAAAATTAAAAAAATTCTAAAAAAATTTAAAAATATTTTTTGGGTTTTAGGGTGGGTGCGTCAAAATAGCGGTTAAATTCGGGCAACTCTCGAAGGCGCCAACCTACCGCTTGTTAAAGACGCCTTCAAAGAGGCAGGAAATTTGAGCAGGATTTAATATTACAGTTGGTTGTGAGCTGGCGGCGGCCCCTCGAATTTTTGCATTGTTTTTTAAGCGCGATCAAGGATATTACCCCTTGTTGAAAATTTAAGACAAAGAGTCGGATTTTTTAAGCAAGAAATCCTATTGAAACAAATATAACCCAATATAACATTACAAATTGTCATATTTTCTATTTCTCTTCACACACATTGTATGCCCAAAAACTATTTTGCAACAATATTGACAAGCCTATTTTTAACATAAATCTCTTTAATAATCCGTTTTCCATTTAGCTCCAAAGCCATTTTTCGGTCCTGCTTGGCAAGCTTTAAAACCTCTTCTTTTGCCAAATCAACCGGGATTTTAAACCTAGACTTGATTTTGCCGCATATTTGCAAAACAATTTCAACATTTTCGTCTTTGCACTTATCAGGATCATAACCCGGCCATTTTTGCTCATGAACATATCCTCCAAAGCCCATCATTTCATACAATTCTTCCGAAATATGCGGAGCAAAAGGACTCAACAAAATAAGCAATATTCGCATTTCCTGGTTTGTTATAGACCCCAAATCATAAATTTCATTTAAAAACGCCATCATAGCTGCAATTGCTGTGTTAAATTTCATATTTTCTATGTCATCAGTGACTTTTTTGATCATTTTATTTAAATTTGCGTCAACCTCTTTCCTGATCTCCTCCCCCTGAACCACGTCCTGTAAAGCCCACACTCTGTCTAGAAACCGCTTGCAGCCTTTAATTGAAGACGAGCTCCAAGGAGCAGATTTTTCAAAATCGCCCATAAACATTTCATAAAGCCTTGTCGTGTCCGCGCCATATTCGCCAACAATTTCGTCAGGATTAACAACATTTCCTCTGGATTTGCTCATTTTTTCGCCATTTTGACCTAAAATCATTCCATGACTTGTCCGCTTTGAATATGGCTCTTTTTGCGAAACAACACCAATATCATATAGAAATTTGTGCCAAAATCTTGAATATAGCAAATGCAAAGTGGTGTGTTCCATGCCTCCATTATACCAATCAACAGGCAGCCAATATTCAAGTTCTCGAGAGCTTGCAACAGCGTCTCCACAGCAAGGATCACAATACCGTAAGTAATACCAAGAAGACCCCGCCCATTGAGGCATGGTGTCTGTTTCACGTTTTGCATCTCCTCCGCATTTTGGGCATTTTGTGTTAACAAATTCATCAATCTTTGAAAGCGGCGATTCCCCATCATCCGTCGGCTCAAAATCGGTAACATCCGGCAATTTAATCGGCAAATCCTCCTCCGAAACAGCGACGGTTCCGCATTTATCGCAATAGACAATCGGAATCGGCTCCCCCCAATAGCGCTGGCGAGCAAAAACCCAGTCTCGCAGCTTATAGTTGGTTTGAGCTCGACCTTTTTTGTTTTGCTCAAGCCACTTTATCATTTTAATTTGAGCGTCTTTAACAGTCAATCCATCTAAAAATTCAGAGTTTATCATTGTCCCGCAAGAACATGATGTGAACGCTTCTTTTTCGATATCTCCGCCCTCAACAATATTTTCCGGACGTACACCCATGACGATCTTTCTGCCTTCGTAATCCGCAAGCTTTTTGATGAATGTTAAAATTAA
>CADBXQ010000136.1 GCA_902798675.1 Oscillospiraceae bacterium | reverse complement strand
ATGCGCGTCTATTCGTGGTTTTACTCTGAGTATAATTTTTGCGCATAAGTTCATTTGCCCCGCAAGCCGATTTAGCTCCTTTAATTCACAAAAATTGTCAACAACAATCCGGCCTATATTATTTTCGAGAGCAAACTTTAATTCCTCAATTGTTTTATTATTTCCATGCAAATGCATTTTTTTAGCAGGGAATCCAACCGAAAGCGCAGTATACATCTCCCCAAGCGAAACCACATCAACCCCCATATCCTGGGCCTTGATCAGCCTATATATTTCTCGACACGAAAAAGCTTTGCTCGCATAGCAAACTAATCCATTTTCATTATAATATTTATCAATTGCGTCATTAAATCTATTGCAATTGCTTATTATTAAATTCTCGTCTAAAACATAAAGAGGAGTCCCATATTTTTTAGCAAGATCAACAACATCCGCCCCGCATATTGTCAGATTCCCCAAATCATTAACGCCCAAATTTTCAGATATAAACATATCAAAGCTTCCTCCAATTATATATAGATCTATTCCGGCTCGCAAACTTCCTCAATAAAGCCTTTAAGCCTCTCAAGCCCCTCCCCGGTTTTAGATGAAAATTCAACAATAAAAATTTGATCAGAACACGGCAAATCCGCCCTAAACTTTAAAAGCATATCTTTTCGCTTGGACTTTGTCAATTTGTCGGCCTTTGTTAAAACAACAATAAATGGAAGCTCGAAGTCAATCAAAAACTCAACCATTCCAAGGTCCAAATCGCCAATCTCATGCCGCATATCAATTAGCAAAACAACAAGGCCAATCAAGCGATCACCTTTAAAATATCCTTCAATCAAGCGGCTCCAACGCTTTTTTTCAGATTTTGCAACCCGAGCATATCCATATCCCGGAAAATCAACAAAACAAACCCCGCAAACATCATAAAAATTAATCGTCGCGGTCTTTCCTGGAACTGAGCTGACCCGAGCAAGGTTTTTCCTGTTAAAAAGCCGATTCAGCATCGACGATTTACCAACGTTTGATCGCCCAACAAAAACTATCTCAAGCCGTTTTGACTTTGGAAGCTGACTGGCCGTTGCATATGAATTTAAAAATTTCGCGTCAAAATATCGCATATCAAACTCTCTCCAAACCAGGACCTTCCTCGCGTCTTAAAGCAAGCTCCAAAACCTCGTTTGCTGTCGCGCAGGGAATAAATTTAATGGCCTTTCGAACAGATTCATCAACATCATCCAAGTCGCCGACGTTGTCTTTTGGAATCAAAACCGTCCGAACCCCGGATTTATAGGCTGCAATAGCCTTTTCTTTGAGCCCTCCAATCGCGAGATCTCGCCCTCTCAAACTGATTTCCCCAGTCATAGCAACATCTCTTTTGACGGGAGTGTTGGACAAAGCCGAAACAACAGCAGTTGCCAAAGCAACCCCAGCCGACGGCCCATCTTTTGGAACAGCACCCTCCGGAATGTGGATATGTATGTCCTTATTTTTATAGAAATTTTTGGGTATGTTATAATTTGATGCTATTGAGCGAACAAAGCTAATCGCCGCATTTGCCGACTCTTTCATGACATCTCCGAGGTTTCCGGTCAATTTAACGTCCCCTTTTCCGTCCATAATTCCAGCTTCAATCTGCATGAGCTCTCCACCAAAATTCGTCCACGCCAAGCCATTAACAAGCCCAACTTCATCGGTTTTTGAAATGCTTTCGCCAAGATATTTCCTAGCGCCAAGATATTTTGGGATATTACGCTCTGTAAATTGAACGCATTCACTGGTTTTATCAAGCAATTTTTTAGCAGCCTTGCGCATTAACGACGCAATCATTTTGTCAAGTTTCCTAACGCCTGCCTCTTTTGTATAGCTGTCGATTATTTCCTTTATGGCCTTGTCGGATATTTTAACCGTTTCTTTGTCAAGGCCGTGTTCTTTAAGCTGTTTAGGCCATAAATACTCCCGAGCTATATAAAATTTTTCACTAAAAGTGTAGCTAGAGATTTCTATGATTTCCATTCGATCAAGAAGCGGCGAGGAAATTGATGAAGCAGAATTTGCAGTCGCTATGAAGAAGCATTCTGAGATGTCGAAAGGGACTTCTATATAGTGGTCTATAAAGGCGCTGTTTTGTTCAGAATCCAAAACTTCCAAAATTGCCGACGCTGGATCTCCCCTAAAGCTTGAGCTCATTTTGTCAACCTCATCCAACAAAACAAGGGGATTTTTAGATTTTGCTTGGATCAGTCCGTTTATGATCCTTCCAGGCATCGCCCCAACATATGTCTTGCGGTGGCCCCGGATGTCGGATTCGTCATTAACTCCTCCCAAAGATATGCTGACAAATTTTCTCCCAATCGCATTCGCAATCGATAAACGTCCGAACAGCCAAATTTTCCAAAATCCGCTCTTTAACCTTTTTAAGCCCATAATGGCATTCATCAAGCTTTTTGCTGGTTAAATTCAGGTCGATTTTTTCCTTTGTTCTCTTGCCCCACGGCAAACTCAAAACAGTGTCTAGATAATTGGAAATAACATAGGCCTCGTGAGAAGATTCTGGCATCTTTGAAAATTTTTTGACTTCCGCCAAAAGCCTATCCCTATTTTCATCCGAAATATCTTTAATTTTCGATATTTTTTTTTTTTTTTCCGCAGCGTCTTGACTGAAATCTTCTTCAGAATCGCCCAATTCTTCTTTAATAACCCTGGCCTGTTCCCTCAAAAAATAGTGTCTTTGGTTTTTATCTATGTTTTCCTCAACCTTTTCAATTATCTTGCGCTCTATTGAAGCAATTTCCGCTTCTTTAGTTAAAGCCTCTAAAATAAGATTGAGCTTTTTTAATAAATTAGACTCTTCAAGCATTTTTTGTTTGAGTTCATATTTAAATGGTATAATTTCGACAAGGATTGTGAATAAACTGAAAGCGTCTTCTTCATTATCAATCAACATCAAAATATCTCGATTAAAATTTTTGATGGAAACCCTATATTGAACAAATTTTTTCTTTATCGCCCGTATAACCGCATTAATCTCATCCATATTTTTCGCATTGATTCGCTCTGAAATCCGCCGAACAGTCGCAGAAAACATGGTTTCATCTGAATGAAATTCATTGATTCTAGCCTTATATTTTCCAATAGCCGTTAATTTATATTCACCATCAGAATATTTTTGAAATTGTTTTATCTCGCAAACAGTCCCAACATCATACAAGTCTTCCTCCGCGGGCTCCAAAACATCAACAAATTTTTGAGCAACAATAAAAACTTTTTTTGATCCTTGGATCGCGGCCTTAATTGCCAAAACGGATTTTTGTCTCAAAACATCAACAATAACCACCCCTTTTGGAAAAGCAACAATTCCTCTCGTTGGAATCAGCGGGATCAAAGAGTCTTTACTTAAATCTTTCATCTCATCAAACACCCCTTTTTTTCAAAACATAAACTAAAAAAACATTTACTTTACATAACATTTGTGTAATAATATAATTATAACAAAAATCATCATAATTTACAACACCGCAACTCAAAAACAACAAACAAAATTTTGTGATTTAATTGGGTTATATTGATTCCAATGAGGTCTCTTTGCTTAAAAAATCCAACTCTTTGCCAAAAATTTTCGAAAATTCAAAATCCAAAGTCAGCCAGGTTAATATTTTAAAAAATTAACACATTGTTAACAAAATTTTTACAAATTCTAAACAAACATGCGCAAATTTTGTGCTATAATAGGATATGCACAATTCAAATCTATCCCAAAGGAGTTTAAATCATGATCAAGAAATCTAAAATTATAACATCTATATGCACAATAATTATGTCAACGTTTGCTGTCATTCCAGCTCAAGCGGTCTCCCCGCCAAAAAACAAAAAAATCGAACCTTGTCAATATGCTAAAACACAAACTTTTAAGGTCCAAAATCAGCACTATAGATCCGAAATAGACAACGCCAAACGGCGCATTAACAATGTATTTTATCGAATTAATCAAGCTGAACAAAAAACAAAAAACGCCCAATTTGAGTCTAAAAACGAGCTAAAAAACATAAAAAGCAATTTTTTAAATTTAAGCAACCTATTCGGCGAAGATGAATCAAAATTTGCGTTTCTTGGCAAAGAAGAATTTGATCAAGAAATATTTTCATGTCAAAACACCATAGACCAAATCCAAAATGACCTTGATCGCCTAAACATTAACCTAAACAAAACATCAAATACTAGAATAAATTCAAAACTGCTTGACAAGTTAATGACAAAAATCGAAAACCACCACACAAGCAGCAAAGCAAAAAAGCTTCGTTTAACTCAATTCAACAATCGCCTGCTCCAATTTAAATATCGAACAGATTTTTGCGCAAACGAAATACAAAACATTTCACAAAAATCCATAAATACACAAAATGACGCAATCAACCAAAATATACTTAGCGACATATCCCAGGAATTTAACGCATATTTAAATGATATTAATAATAATATAAATCAGCTAGAAAATCTCGATATGTTGCATA
>CADBXQ010000135.1 GCA_902798675.1 Oscillospiraceae bacterium | reverse complement strand
ATACATATTGTGAGGAGTTTGAAATTGTCATTGAAGAAGTTAAATTTTAAACATATTACAATAATAATGCTAGTGTCTATTATAATTTCGGTTGTGTGGCATTATTTTGACGGCAGTTTGTGTGATGTTTTTGATGAAAAAAAATTAAACCTTGATTCAGACGTTTCTGTTCATTATATTGACGTTGGACAGGGTGACTGCGAATTGATTCTGGACCACGGAACATCCATATTAATTGATTCGGGCGAGGTTGATCAGGGGAATTCGGTCGTTAAATATTTAAAATCCTGTGGAATTAAGAAGATAGATTTATTTATTGGAACGCATCCACACACGGATCATATTGGAGGATTTTTGACTATTGCGAAAAATTTTGATATTGATCGAATAATAATCCCTGAACTTCCAAAAAACATCATTCCAACCACCTCAACATACACAAATTTTTTGAAGCTCATAGATGACAAAAAAATACCCGTTGACAGGCCGCAAATTGGCAAATCATATAAAATTGGTGAAGGCAGGCTTGATATTTTAGGTCCAGTCGGACAAAATTATAATGAAATCAATAATTGGTCAATATGCGCAAGATATATCTATAAAAACACATCTTTTCTATTTGGTGGAGATATGGAGAAAGAAGCCGAAAAAGATCTATTAAACACTAATCAAATGATTGAATCGGATGTTTTCAAACTCAACCATCACGGCAGCAAAACATCAAACACTAAAAAATTCTTAAACGCAATTAAAGCTAAAATTTATGTCATAGAAGTCGGAAAAAACAACACATATCAGCATCCGAGCGTCGAAGTAATGAAGCGAATAGATGGCGCAAAAGTTTATAGGACCGATCTTAATGGGAGTGTTGTGATTTCAACAGATGGAAGTCGACTGAATGTTCGACCGGAAAAAGGGGAGGGGTGAGCAACGGATATGTATTTTTGTATTGACCGTTTTGAGGGAGATTTTGCGATATGTGAGGATGAAAATTTGAAAATTGTTAAAATAGATCGAAAAAAGATAAAATCTCCAGCGAACGAAGGCGATATATTAAAATTTTATAATAATTTTTATATTGTTGATTTCGACAAAACATTAGAGAAAAAAACAAAAAATTACAAAATTCAAGAAAAAATTTTTGATTAATTTGTGTTTGTATGATCTTACTGGTGATTTTTGGCAGTAAAAATATTTGATTTTAGTCTTGACATATGTCGATAAATTATATATAATTATTCTTGGAATGTGTTTCGGGAGGTTCCGAGATCTGGGTGCGTTAATTTTTATGTTCATTATTAGTGCACAGTTTCGGTTTGCTGCCGATTGGGCGTATAAAAATATCATAAAGCACTACTTCAAATTAAAGTTGATCGGGGGGGTGGGTTGTTGTTTTATCATGATTTTCACTGAATATGTAATTGCGGAGGGTAAGTAAATGATAAGATTTTTGATGGCTATATGCCGATTTAATTTTGGAAAATTTGAAGAAAAGGAATTTAGGAAATTTTTTCGCATGGGTTCGATTTTTTTCGTGTTGATTGGAATTTATTGGACTATGCGGCCTTTAAAAGATTCTTTGTTTATTCAACTGGTGGGTAAGGAATATATACCATACGCTAAAACCGTTTCTTTAATTTTGATGATGGTTTTTGTTGCGGTATATACTAAAATTTTGGATTTTGTCCCGAAGGCTAAGCTGCTGTCTCTGGCTCCGCCGGTTTATTTTGGGTCTATAATGTTCCTATATTCAATTTTTATTTGGGCATTTCAAAATGGAACAATTGAACCAAACATTTTAACTGTTGTTTTGGGATATTTTTGGTATTTCTTCGTCGAAAGTTTTGGTTCAGTCATTATAGCGCTGTTTTGGTCTTTTTCAACCGAAATAACCAAGGCCGAATCTGCCAAGCAGGGTTTTCCGCTTATATACACGTTGGGGCAGTTGGGAGGCGTTTTGTTCCCGCTTATATTCGTTAAATTGCCTGTTGGCTTGGGCTTTGGGTCAAACACTTTGTCAATAGTGATTTTAGCTGTTTTGACTTTATGCGTTTCTCTTCTTGTCAGACATTTAATCAGAAAAACGCCTGATGATATGCTTGAGCCGGTGGTTAAAAGCGATTCCAAAGAAAAGGGCAAAGAAAAAACTGGCTTTGTTGAGGGGTTAAAATTGCTCTTCACTCATAAGTATCTGCTCGGCATGTTTGCGGTTAATTTCTTCTTCGAGTTTATAGTGACTGTTTTTGACTTCAACTTTAAATATGCAGCTGGTGAGGTTTATAGCGGAGTTGAATTAACCGACTACCTCGCAACCTATGGTTCCTGCGTAAATATTGTTTCTCTGGCTTTCTTGCTTTTGGGAGTCAGCAATATAACTAAAAAAGTTGGAATTGGCATAGCTTTGGCCTCGGTTCCGTAGGATTTTTGACGTTTAACGAATTAACTTTCTTGTTTATTTTGATGATTGGATCTAAAGCGGTTAACTACGCGGTTAGTGGCCCAGCGCTTAAACAGTTATATATACCGACCAGCAAAAATGCTAAATCTAAATCTCAGGCCTGGATTGAGACTTTTGGCTCAAGATTTTCCAAAGAAGCTGGATCATGCGTGAATATGCTTCGTCCTGTTTTGGGAACCGGAACATATCGCCTTTTAACCAGCGGATTAGGATTTGCGTTTGTTGGCCTGTGGTTCGTCATTGCGCTGTTTCTTGGAAGAACATATAAAAAAGCAGTCGATTCAGACACCATAGTTTGTTAAAAATATATAAATTATGATCTTTTAAACAACCCAGTGATGGTTTAAAATATATCGCTGGGTTGTTTTTTTTATTGCTTTTTGCCAATCCTGAACCGATTATCAACCCCTATAAAAGAAAAAGTGTCTAGTGTGGAAAATATTCGAGATGCAACCCTTTCTCCATATCGAGCCTGTAGCTGCTCTGGATATAAATTTGTGTTTATTATTGTTGGACGGTTTAAAGGCGTTCTGCTGTTAAATATATCGAATATTGCAGATTTATTAAAACTTGAGTCAAATTCAGCGCCCAAATCATCTAAAATAAATAAATCACTTTCAACTATTAAATTCAAATAATCAACATCACTATTTGTGCTGTGGCCAAAATATCGATCTGCCATGTTTCTGGTTATTTCCGACGAGGTTGAATATATCACAGTGAAACCTTTTGAAATGACTTCGGATGCGATTGCGAGGGATAGATGGGTTTTGCCAAGGCCAGTTAATCCGCACATAATAAAACCATTTGAACAATTTGGAAATTTATTCGCAAATTCTTTACAAGCCATAAATATTTTCGACATTTGCTCATATGGAGATATCTGACTTGGCTCGTCAATTTCTTTTGAATAGAATTGTAGATTAAAATCATCAAAACTTTTTAAATTAAATCGAGAACTTTTTCTCTATTCTTCCGTGATTATCGATTTTATCAATTTAATAAGGCAAGAGCACTTTTCGTGGCCAACAAATCCATAGTCATCACATTTTTCACACTCAGCTTTTGGAAAAAGAAAATCTCGCGGCAAATGATTTTTTATGAGAAGTTTATTTATTTCATTTTGTATTTTTATATTTTCGCAACTAATTCTGTTTAAAATTTTTAATCGATAGTCAGAATTATATAAAAGCGATTTGGAGAGCTTTATTGACGTTTTGCCCAATTTCGAACATAACTCTCCAATTTCTGGGCAAACAGAAACAGCATGCTTTAAATGGATGTCTTTTTTTAATTGTCTTTTTAATCGACGCTGACTGAGTTCAGTATAAGCTTGTTTATAAATTTCTTTTTTGCTCAACATATTTTCCACCATTTTCCATATTTATTAATTCGGTATAAATAATCCACTTTTGGACAGCAACTCATTTAAGTCATATGAGGTTTTTCTGCGAGGCTGATTTTTAGGCTTTGGCTTCCTATCCCGAGGCTTTGCGGCCTCTAAAGTTTCAATATCTTGGGGGGTTTTAACATTTTCTTTTCGCCAATTTGAAAGTATTTTATCAATATATTGAAACGACAACTTGCCGATTGAATCAACGCACCTATTAAAAGCAAGCCTCATCATATTTATTCCAAATCCATATTCGATAAACCACTTATGTATCATTTTTTTCTCATTTAATGATAATTTTCGATCATATATTCCAAAACAGTGTCTGACTTGGCT
>CADBXQ010000134.1 GCA_902798675.1 Oscillospiraceae bacterium | reverse complement strand
AATATCCCGCTTTCGGAAACAATGACGATCGGGTTGACAAAATCGCGATTGACGTCGCAAAAGGATTTATGAAGCGCTTGAGAAAACACAAAGCCTATAGAAACAGCAGGCCAACCATGTCCATATTAACCATAACTTCAAACGTTGTGTATGGAAAAAAGACAGGGGCGACCCCAGACGGAAGAAAAGCGGGAGTTCCGTTTGCTCCTGGCGCAAATCCGATGCATGGACGGGATAGCAACGGCTCTGTTGCTTCGATGAGGTCGGTTGCAAAGCTCCCTTTTGAATACGCAGAAGACGGAATTTCATACACATTTTCAATTGTCCCTGGCGCGCTTGGAAAAAATTCAAACGACAAAAAGCAAAATTTAGTCAGCTTGCTTGATGGATATTTTGCAGACCGGGGCCACCACATAAACGTTAATGTTATAGATAAAGACGTTTTAATCGACGCGATGGACCACCCTGAGAAATACCCTCAACTAACAATCCGTGTTTCTGGATATGCTGTTAATTTTGTTAAACTGACAAGAGAGCAACAGCTGGACGTTTTGAGCAGGACATTTCACTCGAGGCTGTGACGAAGATATGGACGTTAAAGGAAGGATTCACTCCATCGAAACTCTGGGCTTGGTTGACGGGCCAGGTCTTCGGTTTGTTGTTTTTTTGCAGGGCTGCCATTTGAGATGTCTATACTGTCACAATCCTGATTCATGGGGGGAAAATCAGGGAAGGATTATTGAGGCAAGAGAGCTAGCTTCAAAAATTCAAGAATATGGGCCATATATAAAAAATGGCGGCGTGACGCTGTCTGGAGGGGAGCCTCTTTTGCAAAGTGAATTCTCAGGAGAGGTTTTGAGGTTATGTAAAAAATTCGGGTTCCACACCGCTTGTGACACTGCAGGAAGTGTTTCGCTAAAAACAGCAATCAAAGTCCTGGAGCACACCGACCTTGTTCTGCTAGACATCAAAGATTTGGACAAAGATGACTGCAAAAAACTTTGTGGGATATCGCCAAAAATGCCAATAGATATTTTAAAATATTGTGAAAAAGTTAAAAAAGACGTTTGGATTCGCCATGTCCTGCTCCCGGGATACACATTACAACAGTCTAAACTTGAACGTCTTGCGGATTTTTTGAAAAGATTTTCCTGCGTTAAAAAAGTTGAGCTGCTTCCGTTTCACAAAATGGGCGAGTTTAAATGGAAAACGCTAAAAATCAGATACTTGCTTTCAAATGTTTCAGAACCCTCAAGAGAAGAAATCGAGACAGCAATTGAAATTTTTCGCTCTCGTGAATTAAAAGTTGATTAGTTATTAAATATATTTTTTGCGTCACATAAATTTAAAAATTTTGACAGAGATTTGCCATTTCTATTGCAGACATAGCCGCGTCAAACCCTTTGTTTCCAGCCTTTGTTCCGGCTCTTTCGACCGCTTGCTCAAGGTTGTCTGTTGTCAAAATCCCAAAAATAACGGGGATATCTTGGCCAAGAGAGACGCTTGCGATCCCTTTGGAAACTTCTGCGCAGACGTGGTCATAATGTGATGTTGCCCCGCGAACAACCGCTCCAAGGCATATTATTGCATCATATTTTTTTAATTTTGCCATTTTGCTCGCAATCAGCGGAATCTCAAACGCCCCCGGAACCCACGCAACGTCTATATGATCTTCCAAAACACCGTGACGATTTAAGCAGTCTGCCGCCCCTTCAAGCAATTTTTGAGTTATGTTTAGTCTTTAAATAAAATTCATTATACATATTAGGCTTTATCCTAATTGGCACTCGCTTTGAAACCTCAATGCCATATTTTTTCAAATCATTCACTTTTTTTGGATTGTTTGTTATTAATTTAACGCTTCCAACCCCCAGATCTTTCAAAATCTGCGCTCCTAAAAAATATTCACGCGGATCTTCCTCAAATCCCAGCGCAACGTTAGCCTGAGCGGTGTCGAGGCCTTTTTCTTGAAGGTGATATGCTCGAAGCTTATTTAAAAGGCCAATTCCCCTCCCCTCCTGGCGAAGATATATTAAAACGCCCTTTTTTGCTTTTTTGATCATGTCCATTGACGCCAAAAATTGTTCGCCGCAGTCACATTTTTTCGACCCAAAAACATCGCCGGTTATACACTCAGAGTGTATCCTGCAGAGAATTTCATCACCATCATCAACCTCCCCCATAACCAAAGCGACGTGGCTCTCGTTTGCTATTTCATACGCATATCCATGTAAAACGAAATCGCCATATTTTGTCGGCATATCAACAGCCTCAATTTTTTTAATCAATTTTTCATGAGCCTTTCGATATTCAGCCAAATCATTAATAGATATATATGTTAAATCAAATTTTTTAGAAAAATCCTCCAGCTCTTCCCCCTTCATCATCTCCCCATTATCGCTCATTATTTCACAACACAATCCGCATTCTTCAAGCCCTGCCAGCCTGCAAAGATCAACAGTTGCTTCGGTGTGGCCTGCTCTTTGCAAAACTCCGCCCGATCTTGAAACCAAGGGAAACATATGGCCAGGCCTTCGAAAGTCGGATGCTTTGGCGCAACTTTTAACAAATTCAGTCGCCGTCACTGAACGATCGCCAGCAGAAATTCCGGTTGAAGTTTTTATGTGATCGATGGAAACTGTGAATGAAGTGTTGTGGTTATCGGTGTTTTCAAAGGTCATTGGCGCCAATTTAAATTTATCTGCAAATTTTTGGGATATTGGCATGCAAATAAGCCCGCGCCCATGAGTTGCCATGAAATTCACATTTTGTTTAGTCGCAAACTCAGCTGAGCATATTAAGTCCCCTTCATTTTCTCGATTTTTATCATCTGAAACAATAATTATTTTTCCATCTCGAAGATTTTTAACCGCGAGCTCTATTTTTTCTTTGTTTTTCATTTTAAAACGTCTCCCTTAAAATGTCAAATCAACCAAAAAATCCAGCATTAATCAAACTTTTTTTGGTCAATTTGCTGGAATTTTTTTGAGTGGAACCTGCGTTTAACAGTTTTTCAACATGCTTTGCCACTATATCGGCTTCTATGTTAACAACAAGGTTTTTTTCAAACAATCCAGCAGTCGTTTGGGAAAGTGTGTGTGGAATAATTGAAACTGTGAAACTTTTTTCGTCAACCGAAACAACAGTTAGGCTTATCCCATCAACACAAACAGATCCTTTTTTTACTATATATTTTAAAATTTTTGGCAAAACTTCAATTTTATATGAAATCGATATCCCATCACGCCCTTTTTCAGCAACAACTCCAACGCCGTCAATGTGGCCTGTGACGATATGCCCATTAAACCGCCCCGACGCTGAAACTGCGCGCTCCAAATTAACCAAACTTCCAACGCAAAAAAATTTTGCTGCGCTGTTTTTTATGGTCTCATTCATTATGTCAACAGCAAAAATTTTAGATTTAATGTCAACAATAGTCAAACATATCCCATTAACAGCAACGCTATCACCAATATTTAACTGGTTTGATATTATATTAGCGCAAATGTTTATTTTCATCCCGTTGCAATTTTTTTCAATATATGTTATTTTCCCAATCTCTTCAACAATTCCCGTAAACAAAAAATCACTTCCCAAAATGACCGGATCTATATTCAATCAAAACATCATCGCCCAAAACCCGAATTTTGCTCCGTTTGAGGGCGATGGCTTGGCTCAGCTTTTCAAATCCTTTCCCTCCAACAGGCGTTTTAGCCATAACCCCTCCAATAATTTTTGGCGCAATATATGAATATATAACGTTTATTAGATTATTTTCAACAAAACTGTGATTTATTTCTGAGCCTCCCTCAACCAAAATGCTGTCAATCCCGATTTGATATAATTTTTTCAAAAGCTCATTCAAATCAACTCGCCCTTTAAAACTCTTAATTTTTAAAATTTTAACGCCTGCTCTTTGCAGCTTGGCAATTTTTTGGCTATTTTCAACAGAACATGCAATATATGTCTTTTGAATTTTAGCAGTTTTGACAATTTTTGAATTTAAAGGCGTTTTCAGGTGGGTGTCGCAAATTATTCGAATGGGATCTCTTTTTCGCAATAATCTGCAGTTTAATTGAGGGTTGTCAGATATTACAGTGTTGATGCCAACCAAAACAGCGCCATACACACTTCTCAAATAGTGAGCATGTCGGCGAGATAATTCACCCGTGATCCACTTGGAGTTTCCTGTATATGTTGAAATTTTCCCGTCCGCAGTCATCCCGAAATTGAGCGACAGGGTGCCCGAAGGGCTCTGGATTGATGTTACGGTGTCTGTGGCGGTCACGCTCACGTTCTTGCGGATGGCGCCCAGGGTGCCCGCGCTCGTGGAGGCGGCGCGG
>CADBXQ010000133.1 GCA_902798675.1 Oscillospiraceae bacterium | reverse complement strand
TTTTTTGAAGTAAATCTTGATTTTGGCTTTCTAAATCTTTCAGATCACATTCTAATATTTCACCAGTATCCAAAATTTTTTTAATTTCGTCCAATGCTTGCAACTCATTGTTTATCGATTCTATGTTGCTGTCTTTTTCTTTTTCAAAATCAAGTATAGTTTCATTGCATTCTTCAATAATTTCATCACACTTTGAAATTTGATTCTCCAAATCATGCTGACCGCCGCCACCTTCAGCGCTCACAAAAAAAGTAAAAGTTGCTAAACTAGAAATTGTGAGTAAAACTGATAGCATTTTTTTAATTATTTTTATTTTCATTTTAATTCCTCCAAAAACATTTTTGTCTGTTTAATATCTTTATGTTTAATATTATAACATTGTATAACCTGTAAGGTGTTAACAATCGCTTAATATTTTGTTAATAAATGTGAATGATTTGTTAATTTTTTGTAAATTGATAATGTAATAGTCGTTGATATATAAAAAAACTTGCCATCTTTTATGACAGCAAGTCTTTTCAAAAATTGTTAAATAAACTATTTTGATTTCAAATTATGGTTAAACATTGTCAAATTTATATCATCAGTTTCCACGTTAAACATACTGTTTGAGCTGCTGCTATCATCGTCAAAGCTGTAGTTAGAATGTCGTAAAGCCTTGCCGTCAGTTGATAAAGAATCACTATCACCAGTATTTTTGCATGCGTTTCCAGACAGTTGATTTCTAAGATCTTTAACCTTTTGATCGTTTGACTTTTCTTTGTCGCTTTTTGAGATTGCAGAATCACCTTCTTGCAATTTCTGTTTTTTTAGAATGTTGATATTGATAGTTTCATAGGCGTCGTTTTGCGTTAAATCTTTAGAAAGCGCATTAAATTGCTCGCTGATTTCTCTGATCTTTTGATAGTTTGATTTTTCTTGACCACGCTGGGAATCGACATCATTGTTTAGGCTGCCTTTTTGAAAACTGGTTCCTCCAATCATCGTCACGAAATCTTTTGTTTCTGAATCTAGAATCAAACCGTTGAAGTGTTGAATAAAATTTTTGATATGTTGACTGGACGAATCTTTTTTGGAGCGATTTACAAATTCAAGCCTGCTAGCAACACTTTTAGTATACTCTTTTCGAACATTTTTTCCGGATATGGCAAAGTGTTCATTCATGCAGGAAACAAAGTCTTTTGATTGTTGCCCCGAAATACTATCATTAATTTTTAGATTGGGGATTGAAATATCAGGCATAGTAACTTTTTTATCACTATCATTTAGCTCAGTCTTATTTTTTATAATATCTTCAACCTGGAGTTTTTGTGATTTTTTATGATAAATGTCAATATTTTTTTGGATTGAGGGCAAAGAGATGCTTCCGCTGCCGCTGCCGGTTGGAGGTGGTGGATCACTACTAGGCTCGACGCCCGGGCGACGCTCAGGCCTAAAACCGTCTGAAATAATGTCATCAACATTTGCTTTTTCTAATTCACAGGGTTTGTTGGGCGGTTCTTGTTTTGCTGTTTCATGGCGGATTTGGTCAGCTGTGTTGGAACTAAAAAATAAATTATAAGCGCTGACTGTGGATATAGCAGAGGCTGACGCACACAAAACTGCAAGCCACTTGTTTGCTTTTGACATAACACATTCACTCCCCTTGATTTTCGAAAAAGTATGTTTTAACAAATATTTTATATTCACGCCACAAAAATCATATACAAAATAATTTTTCAAACCCAAATGAATAATTCAAAAGTTTAATTTTCTGGAACTTTTTTTATTATTATGACTTTGGGCTGCGGAATAAAGTCCTTCATAGCTGGATTTGGCGCCCCTCTATCGGGATCAGCCTGCAATTTTTTAATTTGTCTATCAAGTCTTTTTTTACAATTTGAATATTTTTTTTCCAATTCTTCCACGTCTTTTTGAAAATTTTTTATCATTTTGCTGTTTTTGCTTTCAAGATTTGAGCAGCTGTCTATATCACTAGATGAGATAATATCAGGCTTTAACATATTACGTTTAACTTGACTGAACATTTTAGACAAATAGTAATCATTTTGCATGCCACAAGCTGCTTCATTGAGTTGAGCGGCGTTTTGGGGGAGAGCTTTATGATGCTGTTCTTTGAGTTGATAAGCATATTGCTGTATAGACGAAGAAATTTTATTGAGTCTTTCTTTATATTCACACATTTTATAATACGTCGAAATTTCTTTTGACAGCTCTTTAATTTTAGACAACAATTCTTCGCAAATCCAATCGCTATTTGGGCAAACATCCGAATCATGCTCTAAAAACTGTTTGGTTTTGCTAACTAATAAGTCACGCTTTTTAAGATATGAATCAGAAATATCGCTGTTGACTAGCTTATATTCGGGAAGATAATGTTGAATTTGTTCAAAAACTTTCCTCAATTCTTTTGTTTTTTCTGTTTCTTCTTGTTTTACAAGTTCATTAATTTCATTTTTTTCTTCCGCGTTTTCAGCAGAATTGAAAGCTTTTGAGGTTTGAATTGAAATATTTTCGCTGTTAGTGTTTTCTTTGTTGCTGTTTAAAATATTTCCAGATTTATTTGAAAATTTAATTTTAGTTTTTGGTTTTTTTCTTTTGTCATTTAAT
>CADBXQ010000132.1 GCA_902798675.1 Oscillospiraceae bacterium | reverse complement strand
CGCCTTCGCCGTGGTCTTTAATTTCTTTGCGGTTGAAAAAAAATGGAACATCTAAATTATACTGAGAGTATAGAGCATTTGAGCAGCACGCAGCCAAAGGAATTCCTTTATATGCCGGCCCAAATATCGCGGTATATTCGCACTCAGACTCTTTAACCATTTGCGCATAAAACTTCCCTAAAACGTTGAATTGGCGGCCGGTTCTATAGTTGCCAGTGTTGATAAAATATGGCGTTTTTCTTCCGCTTTTGGTTGTGAATTCTCCAAATTTCAAAACATCCGACTCAATCATGAACGAGATGAATTCTTTTTTTCTTTTCTCAATCAATTTTAGCCCACCTTTCTGGATCCGAAAATTAAAAACTTCTAATTAAATGATAACATATTTTAAAATATTTGTCAACCGCCAAAATAAAATTAAATCTCCCTATATTCTCAAATTAAAGGCATATATTTAAAATTTGGCAACAGTCATAATATTTGGGCTCATAGGTCATATTATTATGCAAATAAGGCCATTGCATCCCTCGTTTATTATTTTTTCAACAGTTTCTTGAAGTTTCATCCTCGCATCAGACGGCATCCTATAAAGCTTATTATGAAGCCCTTCATTAACCAATTCGTGGAGCGATTTTCCAAATATATTAGACTCCCAAATTTTTTGCGGATTTTCTTCAAAATCATTTAAAAGATACATAACAAGCTCTTCGGATTGCTTTTCAGATCCAACTATTGGGCTAACTTCGGTTGTTATGCTAGCTTTCATCATATGTATTGATGGCGCTTCTGCTTTCAACCTAACCCCATATCTTCCTCCCTGCTTGACAATTTTTGGCTCTTCAAGCTTGAGCTCATCCATAGTTGGCATAACAATTCCATATCCCGTTGCCTCAACTTCTTCCAACGCGCTTGCAACTCTTTCATATTTTTTCTTAATCTGGGCCAATTCAATCATGCATGGCATCAAGCCCGCTTCGCCATCTATTTCGATTCCTGTTGTCTCGCCCAAAATTTTATAGAACAAATTATCTTTGAGTTTTATTATGATTTTAGCGATTCCAGTTCCCAGGTCAACCCCTTCAAAGATTCCTTTTGAGATGTTTTCAGAATCTTCTATTTGGCCAACAAGGCTCGACATTTGGCTTATAAATATTTGCCGGTTAAAAGTTGAATTTATATGACTATATATATCATTTTTTAGCCAATGCTGGGAATCAAGAAGCGCAACCCATTTTGGAATATCAACCTCAATTTGGCGAATCGGAAATCGATATAAAACCTTTTCCAGGATATTGCAAATGTCATTTTCTTCAACGTCCAGGCAGTTTAACAAAACAACATCAACGTCATGCTTTTGTTTGATCGTCTGCGCGGCTTCTTTTGCGGATTTTGATTCCGGATCCAAACAGTTTAGCAAAACAACAAACGGCTTTTGAATTTGCTTTAGCTCTGCAATAACGCGATTTTCAGCCTCTTCATATTCCTCTCGAGGTATGTCGCTTATCGACCCATCACTAGTCACAACTAATCCAATCGTCGAATGTTCATTAATAACCTTTTGCGTTCCAACTTCCGCAGCCATGTTAAAAGGAATTTCCTCTTCAAACCACGGCGTCTGGACCATTCTCGGCGCTTCATTTTCGATATATCCAAGCGAGCTCGGAACAATATATCCAACGCAATCAATCAGTCTGACTCGGAGTTTAACATTATCCCCTATCTCCAGTTCTGCAGCCTCTTCCGGAATGAATTTGGGTTCGGTTGTCATGATGGTTTTCCCTGCCGCAGATTGTGGAAGTTCGTCTTTTGCTCTTTCCCGACGATATTCACTGTTTATGTTTGGAATAACCATTTTTTCCATGAATTTTTTAATGAACGTAGATTTACCAGTGCGAACCGGGCCAACTATTCCTATATATATATCGCCACCTGTCCGCATAGCAATATCACGGTAAATGCTTTGTTCCATATTTTTCCCCCTCATTTATTAATCCAAATTACTCAGCATTTTTATGTTTTATATTTAAAACCTATGCAGCATATGCCCGCAATATGCCCCCTATAATTTATTAATGTTTTACAAAATGATGAAATTTTTCAAGCCAACCATTGGTAATATAGAAGCAAAAAATTGATAATATTTCAAAAAAATTCAAATATAATCAAATTTCAACTTGACATTTTAAAAAATATATGCTATGATATAAATATGTAATATAATCATATATTATTAAATTAAAATAATAAATTTTAAGGACGTGGTTAAAATGAAAAACAAAAAATTTCTAAAAAAATTGACAGCAGCGGCTCTCGGCCTTGGGGGACGAGAAGCGGGCCCAGATGCCGCTACTGGTCCGCCGCCACGACGTGATCCTCCAAGGGGGGCTGATCCTCAGCTGGTTCATGGAGAACCTGTCCATCAAAGCCCTGACCCCCACGGACCGGGGCGGCATGGAAGGCTTCGCCGGCTGGCTCTTTGAGAAGGGGATCGTATAAACGATTTCTTTTGTTCCTTTTTCTCTTCAGGAGAAGAGAAAAAGGAACCGAAAAAGAGAAGCCAAGAAATATAAAAAGACCGCTATGGAACACATCGGTTCCGTAGCGGTCCTTCTTTTCTGTGT
>CADBXQ010000131.1 GCA_902798675.1 Oscillospiraceae bacterium | reverse complement strand
CAAAAGAGCTAATATGCATATAAAATAAATAAAAAACAGGCAAGTCAAGTTGTTTTTGCCTGTTTTTGAATTTTGAATTTAAAATCATCCAAGATCAGTGCTGCGCAGGGGTATTTCACAGATTTTTTCGCCTTTTGTTCCGATCTGGTCATTAACAGTGTGATATAAAATTCCGTTTTCAGCGTGATATTTTTTGGATTTTGTCGTGTCTATATTTTTTAAACCATATGCACTTGAAAAGTCTGCTGTTGCGTCGCCCTCAATTGTCAATTTTTCGGTGTAAGTTGGTATGGAAAATTCTAAATCGTATGTATTTTTAATGGATGAATCCCCAAATTTAATGTTATTGTCAGAAATAGTGATTTTTTTAAAAGCTTTTTTCAATCTACTCATCATATCCTCTATATCTTTTTGATCTTTAGCTTGATAGAATAGGGATGAACCCAATAAATTTAAACTGGCTTTTCCTTCATTTCCACACAAAACTGGAGTGTTTATTTTTAAATATGTTTCAATTGAAGGGGTTTCAAAGTCTAAAATTTTGTGAAATGTATGCATAACTATGCTTTCGTTGGCTTCTTCAAACGATTGATCTGTTTTGTAAAACGCTGGAAAAAATTCTTCAAACTTCTGTTTCTTTGCTTCATTAGCGGCGTTATCTTTATTTTGTTGAAATAGGTTATTTAAATCCTGCTCATCTAGTCCCGCGTCAAATTCGCCCAATATCTGATATCCTTCATCGTCTTTTTCGATGCTGAGGTTGATGTTTTTAATTGTCGTTATATCGCTATATTTTTCATTGAGCTCTTTTAATTTTTTGTTTAAATCTTCGTTCATTTTTTTAATTTTTTCTTCAATTTCATTTAGATTTGGGAACAAAAGTTCTATATAAATCTTTTCCAATTCATCGCAATAATTTTCAATTTTTTCGTTATTAGCATTGATTTGTTTAAATATAGGCAGCAAAGAACCCGCAATGTCTGTTTTCATTTTTAAATCTTCGATGGGTATATCGTCAGATATTCCATTAAATATTTTATATGTGCAATATATTTTCGATTTTCCTGTAAGCTGATTAATCAGGTATTCAAACGCTCGATTTTCGTCCAGCTCTTCAAGTTTATCTTTGGCCTGTTTTGCTTGCTCCGCGGTTAGATCGGTTTTATATTTAAAATATAGACTGTCACATTGATCAAAAAATTCAAACGTTTCAAAATGTGGGCTGTCTTTATACTTCTCGTTTAATTTTTTCAAAATATCGGGAATTTTTTTGTTTAAATTGTCAATGATTTCTGGATTTGGATTTTGCCAATAGTTTTCGGGAACTTCAAATGAATTGCAAAGCTCATTTGTATATTCATTTTTAACCGCCAGAGCATCTTCCATGGTTCTTTTGGAAAAATTCATTTCTCCGCTCAAATGCTTTTTTATCTGCGCGTCTCCGTCTGATCCTTGGGGAGAAGCCCAGCAAGAGTCTAGAAGAGTCCAACCTTTTCGATTTTCAACCTCGTCCTCTATGTAAACGGCGTTGAATGCATGCCCATTATTTTTGTTTGGTCCGTTAATACTGCCAACATACATACATGGAATTCCCGCCATTCTCATCATCAAATTTAAAAGTCTTGCATATCCTTCGCAAACGCCAGTTTGTTGAGAAAAAACAAAATATTTTCGGCAACCCATCGATATATAGCATCGGCTTTTTGCATGTTTGCCGGCAAGTCATTTGAATTTTCTGTTTGGATTTTTTCATTGTCGTCCTCTCCTTCAAGTTTATCTGCAAAATTCAGCATTTCTTCTGCACTTTCTTGAGTTTCAAACTCTTTTGTTAATTCCTCAACAGTTCTTTTAATTTCTTCATAGACTTCCTTTTCATCCAGATCCACAGCGTCTTTCGATCCGTCAGCATGAACAATTTCTTCATGACGTGACTGGTTTAAATCCTCCTCTGTTGGCAATTTTCTCATTTGGTTCAAAAATTCATCATCTGTTGGGAGATTTTTCATTTTGTCAATGCAAAAATCAATCTCCTGTTGTTCATCCGCAAACGCCGAAAAGCTTGGATCAAAGCCAATTGCCGAAACAATCATAATGATTGAAATAAGCCATGATAAAGCCTTTCTTGAAATTTTGGTTTTTAAATTCATAGTAAAAACCTCCTTTTTATTATAGTATTTTTGAATATGTATTTTATTTTAGCTATAATTTGTAAATACAAAACTATAACTAATTTTATTATACACTAATTGTAAATATTTGTCAATATTAAATTAAAAAATTTTAGATTTGGGTTATATTTGTTCCATTAATTTCTTTGCTGAAAATATCATAATTCAGTTTAAAAACTTGTCTCCTTTCAAACAATCCTCGATCACGTTCCAAAAAACAATGCAAAAACCGATTTAACCGCCTCCAGCTCACAATTAATTGTAAATCCGTCCTTTATGGCATCGATAAACTGTAAACATAAAAAAATCTCACTTTGAGCAAAAATCGCTCTTAAAGTGAGATTTGTCAATGTGTGGATGATAAAAAGTTACTGAGGGGCAAACGTTCAATTTTCTATGCTTTCTAGAATTTTTTCATCTTCCCTTATTCTTTTTTGTCTTCTTTAAGTTTTAACTATTCAATTGTTCTATACTCTCCGTAAAATTTCAAAATCAATTTTTTACCTCCATCGTCAGTCTTTTCATACAAAACGCCATCTTCAAGTATATATCTGTCAGAACCTGTTGTATCTATTTCTTTGATCCTTGTATAATCATCAAATTCAATACTTTCAACATTTTTTAACACCAATTTGTCAGGGAATTTACCAAATATTTTCATGCGAATTGGAAAACCATATTCAACGATTTTATTTATGTCACCAATCGTATAGTTAGTATCGTAAACGTCGACATAATCAAAAACAATTTTGGCTGCCCCTTCATAAGAATTCCAATCAAAACGAGTCATATTCACCGTATAAAAATCTTTGACGTAATCACCGGTAGAAAAACTGCTTATTGTGTGAACAGATTTAGTAACTATACTCCTATTAGCTTCTTCAAACGACTGGTCTTTTTTGTAAAACGCTGGAAAATATTCTGTAAATCCGAATTTTTTTTCTTCGTCATAATCGATCGCCTGATAATATTGTTCAAATCTTGCTTTTAAATCCTGTTCGTCCAGTCCTGTGTCAAATGCGCCTAATATCATATATCCTTCATTGCCTTTTTCGATGCTGAGCTTGATGTTTTTAACTGTTGTCAAGTCGCTATAATTTTCATTGAGCTCTACCAGCTTTTTGTTTAGTTCTTCATTTGTATCTTCAATATTCTCTTTAGCGCTATCTAATTTTGAAAACAAAACATCTATATAAATTTTTTGCAGTTCATCGCCATATTCTCTGACTTTATCTTTCAAGTTTTTTGCATGTATTGCCAACAACTCAGCGCTTAATTCTTCTCCCATCATTGTGCTAAAATCATTTTTTTCAGAATCAACGGATGGCATGACCCCACAATTTAATTTCGATTTTCCCGTTAGATAGTTGAGTGTTCCTTCCAAGCTTTGACGTTTACCAATTTCCTTAAGTTTATCTTTGGCCTGTTTTGCTTGTTCCATGGTTAAATTAGTTTCATATTTAAAACCTAGCGATCCCCAATTAGAAATAAAAAATTCAAATGTTTCAAAATGTGGGCTGTCTTTATATTTTTCGTTTAATTTTTTCAAAATATCGGGAATTTTTTTGTTGAGGTCATCAACAAATTCTTGACTGGGATTTTCCATCAACTTCATATATGTTTCAGGAATTTTAAATTCATCAAAAAGCTCATCTGTGTAGTTGTTTTTTTCCGCCAGAACGTTCTCCATATAATTCTTACCCAAAAATGAATCTTCTCCACTCAAATGCTTTTTTATCTCCGCGTCTCCATCTGATCCATTTGGAGAAGCCCAGCAAGAGTCTAGAAGAGTCCAACCTTTCCGTCCACCATCTTCGTCTTCTATGTAAATTGCGCTAAATCTATGACCAGCACCTCCGGGCGAATCTTTCAAACCACCAACATCCATGCACGGAATTCCTGCCATTCTCATCATTAAATTTAAAAGTTTTGAATATCCTACACAAATACCGGTTTGTTTAGCAAAAACAAAATATGCATCTTGAGGCTTGCGCTCAGCTAGGGTTTTTTCACAATCAGCGCTTTCAAAATCATAGTGTATATTTTCGGCAACCCATCGATATATAGCATCGGCTTTTTGCATGTTTGCCGGCAAGTCATTTGAATTTTCTGTTTGGATTTTTTCATTGTCGTCCTCTCCT
>CADBXQ010000130.1 GCA_902798675.1 Oscillospiraceae bacterium | reverse complement strand
ACCATTAAAATAACGTCTATTGATAAATTATAGAATTCATATATATATAAAAGAGTTCGCCTTTCGATCGGCTTGAGCGGCCGAGCATATAGTTGTTCCGATTGGCTAAAAAGCATTTTAACATATTGGTTTTGCGTTATCGCCTCTTTAAGTTCGTTTGTGGATATTTGCGATGCAGAGGGCTTGTCTATGGAAAAAACGGCGTTTTCTTTTTTTGGCGCGAGAATGATTTCTTTAGATTTCCAAAATCGAAGCGAATCCTCAACTTGCGAAATCGTCAAATCCAATTTTGTTGCGATCTCTGACGATGTCGAATTTTTATCTTCACTAAAAATTAAAAACAAAACTTTCAAAGATTCTCCGCTGACTTCATTAATATATTGACGTATCTCTGAGGGCAGGGCAGTTAATTTGTTAATTTTTCTGGGGTTTATTTCATATTCCATTTAAAGTCTCCTAAATCTAAAATAACTTAATTTTCAATAAATTATCAACTATATTATAAAATCTTCTTTTTTGAAACGGTTGGAGTGTGAATTAATTTTTGGGACTCTTTTGAGTGGATCATATTTAAATTTTTTGCAATGATATGACGGGTCGACAATTCCGCTGTTTATGCATAATATAGTTTTGTTATCTAAACATTTTTCTCCTATGTGGCAATATTCACACGATGGTGATATTTTTTTGTTAAAAAGATTTTTCATTTTAAATCAGCCTTTCTTTTTAAGCTTTTGAGTTTCCCTATAATTATATCAATTTTTTTGTCACAACACAACAGCGCAACGGATAAAATTATTAAACTTAGTGAAGATATTGGGTTTTGGGTTGAAATATTTCTTGCAAATTCGCTGTGTGAAAAAACTTCCATTGGCATTTTGACTTTATAAAATATATAACAAGACACTATAACACTGATAGCGCAGTATAAAATTCTCCAAAAATAAAATCTTTTGAATGAAATTTTAGCTTTAATAGCTATGGCGCGAAGTTGACAATGAACGCAAACTCCACCAAATGAAGTGATAAGCGACAATATGAAAAACATCTTGATTCCGCTGATTTGTTTGCAAAAAGCCACTCCATTTGTCACCTCAATTAGCCCGCCAACAATTGATATCAAATATTTGTGATTTGTTATATTAAATATGTTAAGCTCGATTAAAAGGCCGATTATGCCGGAAAAAAATAATGTGAATCCACAAATTATCGTCATGGATTTTATGGCGTTTTGAACAGATGTTATGAAAGCTGGAATTTTTCCTTGATTTTTGATAAAAATTTTTTGTTTGTTTAATTTTTTTCCAATTGAGCAAAGCGTCCCAACAGTAAAAAACGCAGCTATTTGTGAAACAAAGAGTATTATTCCTGGAATTATGCTATTGAAAATTGGAAAAGATATGGCGCCAATCAAAAATGCTGGACCAGAATTAACACAAAAATATGACATTCTTGTTGCAGTTTTTCTATCTATTTTGTTTTCTTTAACCAATCTTGATATTAAATGAATTCCCGATGGATATCCGCATATTAGGCTAAAAATTAAAATAGATCCTAAAGAAGAGTCTAGTTTAAACAATTTTTCACAAAGCATGCCAAATGGCTTTAGGATTAAATTTAAAATTCCCGTTTTTTGACAAAAATCAGATATTATCAGAAAAACAAACATGGATGGAATTAATATGTTCAAGCAAATATTTATTCCTGATTTTATAGAATTTGAAATTGATTTCGAATATATTAAAATAATACTAATTATTATTGTCATTAAAATTCCTTCAACATATTTTATTTTCATAGTCAATATTCCTCCAATAAAATGTATATGCTCCTTATATTTGTAATATAAATTAATTTAAATAGAATTTTTTAATTAAGGAGGTATAAAAAGTGGCAGAAATAATAAACAGAATTAGTCGAAATATTTCGAAATTTTTGAATTTTTCACCGGATATTTTAACTCATGATATATCGATTACTATACATTCGGGATATCAGGCAATTGTTGACGGGTATAGCAAAATATTAGAGTATAATGATAATATATTAAGGATATCTAAAGGAAACACAGGGCTAAAAATTATTGGCTCAAATCTAACATTATCTGAAATATCGCAAGATGGCTTGATTGTTGAGGGAAATATATATTCTGCAGAATTTGAAAATCATGGGGGGCAAAATTTGTGATAGTTTTACTGAGATGGATGCTGGGATGGAGCGAATTTTCAATCGAGGGCAACGTTGGCGCCTTTCTTAATGCTGCAAAAAGGGGCGTTTGGATGGTTCGAAAACAAAATGGAATTGTTTTTGCAAGATGTTTGAATAAAAATTATAAATATATTTGTGATATAGCGAAAAAAAAAGGATGTTGTTTGAAAAAATATGATTCAAAAGGTTTAACATACATATTAAAAAAATACAAATTCCGGCTGGGACTGGCTGTTGGGGCAGGCATATTTATATTTTTTATGTTTATTTCAAATTTTTTTGTTTGCGAAGTCGAAGTTAGCGGAAATATTCAAATTGATGATGAGAAAATATTTCAAGTGTGTGATAAATTTGGTCTACACGCAGGGAATATCGTATTTAACATAGATGAAAGGCAAATTGAGTTTGAACTAGAAAAATTATTCCCGCAAATCGCG
>CADBXQ010000129.1 GCA_902798675.1 Oscillospiraceae bacterium | reverse complement strand
AACAAGCTCAGGCTCAAAAAAAGCCCTGAAATCAGGTTCATTGCTGATGATTCGATTGAATATGGCTCTCATTTGGACGAGATATTTTCTCAAATGCACGAAAGGGAGTAGGTGTTTATATGACTCAGAGTATTATCGATGTTGCTTCTCGATTTTTGGCTCAAAATGATAAAATATGTTTGATTTGTCATGCATCTCCCGATGGGGATACAATTGGAGGCGCTTTTGGTTTGTTTTATGCGCTGAAATCGCTTGGAAAAAGCGTTTATGTTGAATCTTTTGATGGATTCCCTGAAAAATTTCAATATCTATACCCTGATAATATGAAAAAATTTGAGCCAGAGCATTACGTTACAGTTGATGTTGCTGATGTTGGGTTATTGGGGGAATGTCAGAAAAATTTGAGCTTCTCTTTATGCATCGATCATCATGAAAAAAATAGCATATCCGCAAAATATAAATGTGTTGATATCGAGGCTGCTGCAGCTTGTGAAGTCATATATTCAATTGTTAAACACCTAAGCATTAAAATTAGCAAACAAATTGCCAATTGCCTATACACCGGAATTTCAACAGACACGGGCTGTTTCAGGTTTAGCAACACAACCCCTCAAGCCCACAAAATAGCAGCGGAGTTGATTGAATCTGGAGCAAAGTCTTGCGAGATAAATTTTAGGCTTTTTGAGCAAAAAACTCACGCCAGGCTTAAACTGGAGAGCTTGGTTTTAAAAAACTTGGAATATTACCTTGAGTATAGATGCGCTGTGGTTTTTGTGACAAAGGATATGATGCGCCAAGCGGGGGCGGATGAGGCTGATTTTGACGGAATCGCTTCAATTGCGAGGGCTCCAGCTGGGGTTTTGATTGGAATAACTGCAAGAGAGGTTGAAAATTGTCAATATAAGGTTTCGGTCAGGTCAAACCAGGGAGCGAGCGCTTTGAATGTTTGCAAATTTTTTGGAGGAGGGGGCCACAAAATGGCGGCTGGTTTTAAAATTAGCGGCAATATGCAGGCAGTTAAAGAAAAAATATTACAAAGAGTATATGAGGAGATTATCCGTTGAACGGTATTTTATGTGTGAATAAGCCTTCTGGGCTGACGTCTTTTGGTGTTGTTGCGAAGCTTCGGAGAATTTTGGGGATAAAAAAAATCGGCCACGCCGGAACTTTGGACCCAATGGCCACGGGGGTTTTGCCTGTTTTGATCGGCCAAGCAACAAAGGCTTTGCCATATCTTCCAAACAAAGATAAGCGATATGTTGCGCGCGTTGCGTTCGGAAAAACCACCAACACTCTAGACATAACCGGCGAGGTTTTGAAAGAAACCAGAAGCCATTTAAAAAAATGTGACATAGATATGTGTTTGAAGAAATATGTTGGAAAAATATCGCAAATCCCTCCTATGTATTCGGCGGTTAAAAAAAACGGGATTCCTCTATATAAACTTGCAAGAGAGGGGAAAATTGTCGACAGAAGCCCGCGCGAAGCCAATATATATCAGCTAAAATGCCTAAAATTTGACGAGGAGGAGCAGGAATGTGAACTGGAAATTTTTTGCTCCAGCGGAACATATATTAGAACGCTTTGTGATGATTTGGGGCGGGATCTTGGCGTTGGAGGGGTTTTAACAAAGCTTGCTCGAACGATGGCGTGTGGATATGAACTAGATGAATGCAAAAATTTGGACGAAATATCTGAAATTTGGCGGTTTGGGAAGGCTTTGGAGATTGTTTTTCCGATTGAGAGCTTGTTTTGCAAAATGCCAAAGTTGAGTCTTGACCCAGCCCAAGAGAGAATGTTTCGAAACGGAGTTAGGCTTTCGCTGGGTGAGCTTTCTGAGGTTTCGGGGAGGGTTGCTGTGTATGGAAAAGCTTTTTTGGGGCTTGCGCATCCTCAGGATGGAAAGCTCAAAATTGACAGAATGTTTGTTGAGGATAATGATGCATAGATGAAAATTTTCAAAACAGTTCCATTTTTTAAAGAAGAGACAGCCGTTGCGCTGGGGTTTTTTGACGGCGTTCATATTGCGCACCAAAAGGTTATATCTTTAGCTTTGGAAAGTGGCTATGTTCCAGTTGTTTTAACTTTCAGCGTTGATCGAAAAATTCCCGGAAGCAAAGGGGATTTGTTGCTTTTAAACGATGAAAACACCAAGCAGGATTTAATTGAAAAATTGGGAGTTGAAGTTTTAGTTTCGCCGCCCTTTAGAGATATTCAAAATATTAGCGCCAAAGATTTTTTTAGCGAATATTTGGTTAAAAGATTAAATGCAAAAATTTTGACTTGCGGAGAAAATTTTAGATTTGGCAAGGGCGCTTTAGGCAATGTTGAATTATTAAAAAACATGTCAAAAACAAGTGACATAAAAGTCTTGCCTGTTGAAATGGCGGTTGAGGATGGCGAGATTGTTTCGTCATCGAGGGTTCGGAAGGCTTTGGCTAGGGCGGATTTAAAAACTGTTAAAAATTTGCTTGGGCGCAACTATTTTTGGAATTACCTGGTTTCAAAAGGCGAAAAAAATGGGAGGAAAATCGGATATCCAACAATAAATCAACAATTTCCCGCTGAGTGCATAATTCCCAGATCTGGGGTGTATGTCTCAAAAGTTTGGGTTGAAGGGAAGGAATATCTGGGAGTGAGCAATATCGGAATAAGGCCGTCTGTTAGCGTGTTGCGCAGGCCGATTGCCGAAACGCACATTATTGATTTTTGCGGCAAAGAGCTAT
>CADBXQ010000128.1 GCA_902798675.1 Oscillospiraceae bacterium | reverse complement strand
TTTTGATTTTATATTTGCTGAATAAATTTGAACATATAATTACATACTAACTATATGAATAACTCAAAAACGCGAGAAAATTGATGTGTCTGGAAATTAGACACTTGGGAGGAAAGATAAAATGAAAAACACAGATAGAGAAAATTCTTTATTTTCGGGCAAAGTATTTTATATCGCAATTATTTTGAGCTTGTTAGCCGTCATAGCAACAACAATAATTGCTATCGGCAGGACCATGGCGCCAGGACCAGAGGCTCCTCAACTGAACACAAACATTGTTGAACAGGATGCTGCTCAAACCAGTGATGAGAAAGCTGACGTTAAAAAAGAGGAACAAATTTCTTCGAAAAAACCTGCATCAGCAATTGAGGAACAACAAAATGAAGGCAAACCCGCAAAACAAACCAATAAAAAAGTGACTAAGTGTAAATTTTTTATGCCAATAAAAGGTGAAATAATTCAAGAATTTTCTAAAGGAGAGCTCGTCAAATCAGAAACTATGGGAGATTGGCGAACCCACGACGGAATAGACATAGCTGCTAAGCAATCAACCCCAGTTAAATCCGCAGCCGACGGCACAGTTTGTGAAATAAACAACGACAACATTTGGGGAACCTGCATTGCTATTGACCATGGCAGCGGGATGAAAAGTTTCTATTTTGGCCTCAATGAAAAAATTCAGGTTAAACTTGATCAATCGGTTAAAAGCGGCGATGTTATAGGCTCGGTTGGAACATCAAACCAGCTGGAAAACGCCCTTCCCGAGCATTTGCATTTTGGAATGAAAAAGGAGGAAGTTTGGGTTAACCCGATGGATTACTTAAAGTAAAACGTCAAACATTTAATTTGATTTGATTATTTTCGGATTAAATTAAATGTTTTCATATTTATGAGTTTATTTTCAAATATTTACATTTTTTAATTTTAATTGATAAATTAAAGAAGCATTGCAACAATCATCATTTCCTTGATTTTTTCATATATTGGCTCGAGCATTTGAATTGGAAGTGGATTTTGGCCAACTCCGACTTCAACTGTGAATCCCGGCCTGGATTTGGCTTTGATAAACCAATCTTTAAAGCCGCCATGAGAAGCGAGTCCCTCTGGCTTTCGAACTTGATATCCCGATGAAGCGGCCAGAGCATCAGCCATGAGCTCGGATTCGGGAGGAGTGTTTTGGCCATAGTAGTAGTATATTTCCTCGCCCTGAGAATGAAAAGCGACAACTTTTTTAATGTTTAGAGCATTACACAAAGAGACCAAAGCTTTGGTTTCCGGCTCAGATTGGGGACATATTCCGCCATATTGTCTTGGAGAAGGAGAGGTTATTCCCGCTTGGCGTTCTAGCTTTTTCAAAATGTCCCACCCGGCATCAAAATTGTGGTTTAGGTCCACTCCACGCGCATTTGCTTGCCAGGATTTGTCTGATTTTTTAATTATGGCTTGAATTGGGGCGCAAAGCTGTTTTGCAGTTTTAGGGCCTCCCAAAGCGATCTCAACGCCATCTGGATTGCAAAGCGGAACAACAATTAACCCCCTATGTTCAAAAATGTCGCCCAAATTCACGCCGTGAAGTGTTTTTTGGGAAAAAATGTCCTCAAAAAATCTGAGCAAAATTGAGCATGTCAGCCACTCTTGCGCATGAATTGCTCCAGTGAACAGAACCGCATTTTTCAAGTTTCCAATTCCCAAAGCATATATTTTTCTTTTTAAAATCGACTGCCCGATGCAGAACAATTTAATGTTTTTATCTAGATTTTTTATCTGAGTCATTTTTTTTAGAACAGCTTCATATCTTGGTGGATTAGAGTAAAATTCATCCATATCACAACCTCCAACAGAAATAATTGATAATTTTTAAAATCAAGTCACAGATTATTGATTGTTATAATTGTATTGATTTTTTTTTAATTTTATGTAATAATAGAGCAGGATTGCATTTGAGTTTTTATGTTTTTCGTTTTTATTTGGAAAATTCTTTTGGAAGTTAAAAATATTATATGTAATTCGAAAATATATGGAGGTTGTTATTTTGGAATTTGGAGAAACTAAAATTCAAAGCGAAACAATTTATGATGGAAAAATTTTAAAATTAAACAAAGATATTGTGAAACTTCAAAATAATTCCAAAACATATAGAGAAATTATACACCATCCTGGAGCGTGTTGCGTCGTTGCGATCGACCAAAACAAAGACATATTGATGGTTCGTCAGTTTAGGTATGCGATAAATCAGCAAATTTTAGAAATTCCAGCTGGAAAGTTGGACGTTCCAGCGGAGTCGCCGCTTTTGGCTGCAAAAAGAGAGCTTCTTGAGGAAACGGGATTTGAAGCGAAAAATTGGACTGAACTTGGGGTTATATACCCATCTCCGGGATATTGTGATGAGAAAATATATTTATATGTTGCGACTAAAATAAAAAAAGTGAGTGAATTAAATCTAGACAAAGACGAATTTTTAACGCCTCAAAAATATAATTTAGATTATATAATAAAAAAAATAAAATGTGGAGAAATAACAGATTCAAAGACGATATGCGCGATTTTAAAAGCAAAAATGTTAATTGATGATAAAAAAATAATGGTGTAGGGATATATGAGAAAAAGACTAAATTATTCGAAAAACCGCGTTTGGTTTATAGACGAAATTCGGGGAATTGCAATTGTTTTGATGGTTTTATACTCTTGCAGATTTTCTTCCAACAATTTAAAAAGAGGGCTTAAGTGTTTGGCGCTGGGAATGGGAATAACCGTCATTACATACATTTTTTTCAAAGACCAAGCCATATATTTTGGCATTTTGCACATGTTGGGAATTTCTATGATATTATATGGGCTTTTTGAAAAATTTCTATCTAAAATAAAATTTCCAACATTGGGCATAATTATTTCAGGATTGCTTTTTGGTTTGAGCAAAACAATTTGGGCTTTGCCTTTTGAAATAGGGGATGATTTGAAAAAATGGTTGTTTGCGTTTGGAATTGTTTCGAAAAATTTTTCTTCTTTCGACTATTTTCCACTTGTCCCGTGGAGCTTCATCTTTTTAGCCGGAACTTTTTTTGGAATTTTTGCAGTGGAACATCGCCTGCCAAGTTTTTTCTATAAAAGACATTCCAAACCAGTCGCTTTTATCGGCCAAAACACATTGATTATATATTTGCTACACCAACCGGTAATATATGTTTTGCTTTATTTATTTTTTAATTATTTATAAATATTTGTTTTAGCGCAAAAAATGGAGGGATAATTAATGCGCGAAAATTCTTTAGCAACTTGGATCATTAGGTTTATTTTTTGCATTTTTGTTATTTTAGCATATAACACAATCAACAATTTTGGAACTATACTATCCTGGTTTGAAAAAATCATAAATATTTTAACTCCTTTTATGATCGGCGGAGTCATTGCGTTTTTACTTTTCCCCATGTGTAAAAAAACTGAAAAATTTCTTTTAAAAACCAATAAACCATTTATTATTAAACGAGTTCGTTTATTTGCAACTTTAATTGTTGCATTTGTGTCGGCTTTATTTATAGGACTGATTTTATTATTGATATGCCCGATTATATATGAGAGTTTGATTAATTTTTTAAATTCAATCCCCAGATATGTGGAAAGTGTTCAATATTTTATAAATGACTCTTTGAAAAATGCGGGGCCAGTCAAAGAAATCATAAATAACGCTCAAAACACTATGTCTTTCGACAATTTTATAAACTTTTTCACATCTTTGGACTATAACAGCTATTTTGACAGCATAACCGGCATACTTTTTGGAATATTTAACCTGATAATTGGCGCGATAATTTCAATATATTTGCTTCTTGAGCGAGCAGTTCTCAAAAAAGCCTTGCTCAGAGCTGCAAGAATTGCTTTTAAAACAAGGACCATAGCGCGCATTCGCCGTCTTAGCTTGCGAATTGCTAAGGTTATATACACCTTCATATTTGGCCAGCTCATTGACGCATTCATGGTTGCTTGTATAATTGGCATGTTTTTAACCATATTTCAAATCGACAACAGCGCGATTTTGGCCGTGTGCTACCTAATTTGCGCAACGATTCCATATTTTGGCTCTATGATCGGGGTTTTATTGGTTGCATTGTTGTCATTAGTTTCTGGCGACATACATCAATTTTTGATTTCAACCACGATAACGTTGATTATTCAGCAGTTGGACGCAAATTTCATCAGCCCAAAAATCGTTGGACAGGCTGTTGGAATTGGGCCTTTATATGTTATATTGGGGATCACCTTATTTGGCGGAATATTTGGCATATATGGCTTGTTTTTGGGGCCTCCTCTAATGGCGATATGTATGGAACTTTTGGATGACTTCATCAGAGCCAAGGAAATAAAAACGAAAAAAAATCTCGACTCTTTAGTGGATAGCGGAATTTTGTCCCAAATAAAAAACTCAGTCACAAAAAAAACAAGAGAAGATGAAAAAAGCGATAAAAAATAAAATGCCAATTTTTAGAACTGACATAATATTTAACATATATAGCGAATTATTTTTAGCTAAATCTTAATATTTTCCAAAAACTATGATCTTTGCGCATTTATAGATGTCTCCGCAACCAAGAGTGATAACCAAGTCGCCAGAATCAGCGTTTTCAAGGACATATTGCGCGGCTTCGCTTTGGGTTTTAAACCAAACGCATCCCTCTATTTTTTCAGCGAGATCCTTTGCATATACTCCAAATGTGTTCTTTTCGCGCGACCCCATGATCTCAGTTAAAACAACCCTGTCCGCGACGCTCAAAGCTTTTGCAAATTCGTCAATCAACATTTTGGTTCTTGAGTATGTGAA
>CADBXQ010000127.1 GCA_902798675.1 Oscillospiraceae bacterium | reverse complement strand
TTCGCTTTCAATTCATCACAAAACACAAAAACAGAATAATCATTCGGCGCCATAACGCATTTCATCAGCCGGTCGGGATGGGGAATTTCTTTAAAAATGCTCCCCCGATCATCCATGAAAACAAGCTTGTTTTCGCAATTGACACAAACGCTCCCCCCTGAAACTTTAACGCCAATCGGCATAGAATTTCCAATCTCCGTCTTAAATAGTTCGTCCTTTCGAGAAAAATTTAATCCATATATAGCCCCTTTAGCATATCCCCCTTTTGCGCCCATGGTCAACGCAACGCATCCCTGACCTTTATTTGTGAAGCAAAAATCTGTTATTATGTTTTCGGCTGAATTCCATTTAAATATTTGATTTGAAGACTTATCATAAACAACCAACCCGCAAATGTATCTGCTGTCTTGCAGAACAAACGCAACATTTCCATTTTCTGCAACTTTTGCCAACATTATTTTACTATCTAGAATATTTTTGGCTATTGTTTGGCTATTGCTTTCAATGCTATAGCTTGTTCCCCCTTGTTCATAAAGTAGGGTGTGGTCGCCGCAGCTGTTGATTGATGGAGAAATTGCCGTGTTGCCAACAGATCTAAGTTTGAGCCCGCTAAGTGAATAAAAATCCAAATTCTGGTTTGTTAAAACGACAAAGCCCGTCTTGTTTTTTTCAAAGCCAACAACAGAATCTTCAGAAAGTGTGATCGGAAAATTAGAATCATCTTGACTATATATTTTCTGATTGATAAAAAAAATCCAAATCAAAGTCAAAAAAATCAAAACTAAAACAATAAAACTAATATATTTGACGCGTTTATTAAAAACTTGCCTGTGTTTTGTTTTTCTATAAATGTCTATGTTTAATTTTTTCTTCATATCTATTTTCACCAGTCCTTAAATATATTGAATTATTTAGAACATTTTCGATTTATTTTAGGATCGCCATATATAACATTATTTAAATATAACCCTTGAGGCGGAGCAGTTCTTCCAGCGGCTCTCCTGTCGCGCTTTTTAATGATATTTTCAATATCTTCAGGCAAAATCAGCCCTTCCGAAACATTAATCAATGTCCCAACAATAATCCTAACCATGTTGTGTAGAAATCCATTTCCAACCAATCTAAACTCCAGCATATCGTCGTTTTTAACAAATTCAATGCTATATATGTTTCTTTTTTTGTCGATAATGTCAGATTTTGCAGAACAAAATGATGTGAAATCATGTTCACCAATAAAATATTTTAATGTTTGATTGATTTTATCCAAATCCAGTCTGCGATAATATGTCCAGACAAGATTATTTAAGAAAGGGTTGCGTATTTTAGAATTCCATATTTTATATATATATTCTTTAGCTTTGGCGCAATACCTGGCGTGAAAAGATGAGTCAACCTCCAAAACCGACTTTATCTCAATGTCCAAAGGCAAATTTCCGCTAACCGCCCTCCTCATATTGCTGGGAGTTATATCCAATTGGCTGTCCATATGAAAATAAAAATTGTTGGCATGAACCCCAGTATCCGTTCGCGAGCATGCAACTATGTCATTGCGAAACCCAGTGACCTTTTGGATTGCGTCCTGAACAACTTTTTGAACGGTTAAGCTGTTTTCCTGAACCTGCCATCCGTGGTATGAAGCGCCATTATAGCTTATGCAAAAAAGAAGTCTTTTCATATTTTCACCTAAAAAACGCGTTTATCATCAAAACCATGGTTAAAACAGCCAAAAATCCCAGCGCGAAAAATATGTCAAGCTTTTTGAAGCTCAAAGTTCTATAGCTCGTCCTTTGCCCGCCAACTCGATAGCACCGCGATTCCATCGCAACCGCCAGCTCATCCGCCCTTTTGAAAGCGCAAACAAACAACGGAATCAGAATTGGAACCATACACTTTGCCCGCTTGATGAAGCTTCCGGTTTCCATATCAAGCCCGCGAGATTTTTGAGCGCAAATTATTTTGTCAGCTTCCAAGATCAAAGTTGGGATAAACCGCAAAGCTATCGAAATCATCATTGAAATCTCCTCAACCGGAAATCGAATTTTAGCTAAAGGTTTAATCATTTTTTCAATTCCTCGGGTTAAATCAGTCGGCAAAGTCGTGTATGTTAAAAGAGAGGAGGAGAATATTAAAAGAATTAATCGAAAAAAAATGATTGATGTGAAAAATATTGCTCGATCAGTTAATGAAAATATCCAAAAACTGAAAACAACTTCACCATCTCGTATTACCCATAAATTTATGATTGAAGTTAAAATTAATATAGGCAAAATCGGCTTAACATTATTTAAAACCATCTTCAAAGATATTCCACATATCAAATAAAAAATCAAAATCAAAGAAAAATTAAAAACATAACACCACAAACCGTTAATCAAAAACAATGCGAAAATATATGAAACTGTGGATAAAATTTTAGTTCGAGGGTCCAGCCGATGCAAAACAGAATTTCCGCAAACATACTGCCCGATGGTTATGTCTCGAATCATGGTTTAACCCTCCTTTCAAGGATATTTTTAACAACTTCCAAAGCCCGTTGAATTGTATACACATTTAGCGGGACGTCAAAGCCTTTGTCTTTTAATTTGAGAAAAACTTCATATATTTTCGGAACATCCAGCCCAACGCTTCGAAGCATTGAAGCTCTTTTAAAAGTTTCTTCAACAGAATCAAAACTCAAAATTTTTCCGTCATTCATAATCAAAACCTTGTCTGCATATCGCGCTATGTCTTCCATATTATGCGTCACGTGGACAATGGTCCGATTTTCATCTCGGTGATCCGGACGA
>CADBXQ010000126.1 GCA_902798675.1 Oscillospiraceae bacterium | reverse complement strand
TTCCTTCGAGGCGTTCTCGGTTGAAAAGACGATGTTCTTTCCCGAGCGGCTGAGGGTGATAAGGATATCGCTGTCCTCGGGAGCGTGCTTTACAGCGTTCTCGCACAGGGTGCTGATAAGTCTGCGGACAGCCTGCTCGTCGCCGCAAAGCGTGAGATTTTCCTCCGCGTCCAAAATCAGATTCTTGCCGTTGAACTCAGCCATGCCCGCAAAAGGTGCGGATACGTCCGAAACGGCGTTTGAGAGATTGAAAACACTGCGCTCGAGGTGCGAATCAGCCTCGTCCATGCGCGAGAGATAGATCAGCTCGTTGACGAGCTTGCGCATATTCGAAACCTGCTTCTGCGTACCATGAATCCACTCATTTTGTCCGATATCCATTGACAGAACGTCCATGTTGGCGGAAACATTGGTAAGGCTTTGCTGCCCGAGATCGATAGGGTCAGTGAATCGGATTTGGTTGTTGTTGAGCTTTCAAGTTTTCAGCTAATATCAATGAGGCGCTCTCCTAATATATCCGTCATAACCAATATTTCTCCCAATCATTTGGATATTCATGGCGATATGCATGAATATATAGCTGCTAAACGTGGGGTTGTTTTGCATCAAACCGGCTTTGATAGTTTAGTTTTGAACTTTGATAATCAGCTTTCAAATTCTCAAGAGTTTTTGGCTCGGGGGTTTGTTAAAAAATTTAGCCGAAAGCAAAGTGTTGATAATGGAGCTTTTTTTGATGCTCAAACGCAAAAAATTTACTTTGCTAGAAATGGAAAAGTTGAGCCGGTTCTTGATCGATCGGACATTAGACTGCCGGGGATGCATAATGTTGAAAATTATTTGGCTGCGATATCGGCTGTTTATGAAATGGTTTCTCCTGAATCGATAAAAGAGGTTGCCAGGGGTTTTGCTGGCGTTAGGCACAGGATAGAATTTGTTCGAAAAAAAGACGGCGTTATGTGGTATAATGACTCAATAGCAACCAGCCCAACAAGAACAATTGCGGGGCTTAAGTGTTTTGATGGGAATGTTTTGCTGATCGCTGGTGGATATGATAAAAATTTTGATTATGATTGTTTGGCTGTGCATATTCTGAAAAAAGTTAAAGTTTTGATACTTATGGGGAACACTTCGAAAAAAATCGAAATGGCTGTTAAAAATAATGACTATTATAATAAAGATAAATTAAAGGTTTTTAATGTTGAAAATATGGATCAAGCGGTTAAACTGGCGTCGGAACTCGCTCGCGTTGGGGACGCAGTCTATCTTTCTCCTGCCTCTGCCAGCTTTGATTTGTATGATAATTTTCAGCAGCGCGGTGATCATTTTGTGAGTCTTGTCAAAAATTTATAAATAAAACATTTGAATAAAAACACAAAATGTTGGGAGGTTTTGAAATGGATGTTAAAGAAACTTTATTTAAACTTTGCAAAGCGCGTGGGGTTTCTGGGCGTGAGAGCGAGGTTGCTGAGCTTTTGAAGTCGATTTTAGTTAAGTATTCCGACAGCGTTTGTTTGAGCCCTTTGGGGAGTGTTATTGCTAAAATTTCTGAGCCTTGTGATGGATATCCCACAATTATGCTTGAGGCTCATCTGGACGAAGTTGGCTTGGTTGTCACTTCCATAACAAATGAAGGCTTTTTAAAAGTTGAAAAATGTGGCGGGGTGGATGCTAATTTGCTTGTTGCGCAGGAGGTTGTTGTTTGTGCTAAACGCGATTTGCCCGGCGTTGTCTGTTCAATTCCTCCACATCTTGCGGCAAACAAAAAGCAAACGGCGCTAACCATGGATGACATATATATTGATGTCGGAATGGAGCGAGGGGCTGTTGAGGATTTGGTTGAAATAGGAAACGTTGTGAGCTATGCTTTTCGCCCTAAGTGTTTGAAAAATGGAAGAGTTTCTGTTAAATCTTTGGACAATCGAGCGGGGATTATGGCGGTTTTGCTGGCGATAGATAACCTAAAAAATAGTCAGCATAAATGCGGGGTTGTGGCTGTTTTTAGTTCGCTTGAGGAGACTTCAGGAAAAGGCGCGACAACCTGCGGATATTTGGTTGATCCTGATTTTGCGGTTTGTGTTGATGTCAGCTTTGCTAAGGGTCTGGGGTGTCCAGAGTATAAGTGCGGTGAAATGGGCAGGGGAGCGATGATTGGAATTGCTCCAACGCTGGATTATGATTTGAGTTTGAAACTTCGAAAAATCGCCGAATCTAAAAATATTCCACATCAATTGGAAATTATGAATGGGCTGACTTCAACTGACGCGGATAAAATATGTGTGGCGCGGGCTGGGGTTAAAACCGGGCTGTGTTCGATTCCGCTTAAATATATGCATTCTCCAGTTGAAATGGTTGATTTGTGTGATATAGATTCTGCTGCGAAAATATTGGAAAATTTTGTTATATCTTGCGAGGAGGGTTTGTCTTGAAAAAAACGCTTGAGCAACTTTGTCAAATAGGCGGAATTTCCGGCCGAGAAGGCGCAATTCGGGGAAAAATAATTTCTCTTTTGCCAAAAAGTTGCAAATATGATGTTGACGCCTTGGGGAACCTGATTGTTCGAAAATGCGCTGAAAAATCGCCGAAAAACAAGATCATGCTGTCTGCCCATATGGATGAAGTTGGGATGATTGTGACGTTTATTGAAAAGGATGGCTCCCTGAGATTTTCCAGAGTTGGCGGGATTGATCCGGCGGTTTTGGTTGGACGCGTGGTCAGCGTTAATGGAACAAGCGCAAAACGCTGTTAAATTGGGAGACTACGTGATTTTTGACAGTGAATTTTTGCAGCTTGGAGAAGGAAAAATCAAGGCCAGAGCGCTTGATGACAGGTTTGGATGTGCGGTTTTGCTTGAGCTTTTGAAAGACGACTCGGAATATGACTTTACGTGTGCTTTCTTGGTTCAGGAAGAGGTCGGGACGCGAGGTGCTAAAGCGGCTGCATATGCCATTAATCCTGATATCGCAATTGTTTTTGAAGCGACAACAGCAGCCGACACTCCCTTGTCTTGCGCGGAAAAAAAGGTTTGCGAACTGGGCGCGGGCGCTGTTATTCCGTTTATGGATAATGCAACAATATATGACAAAGAGTTGTATGACCTGGCTTTTTCGGTTGCGAATCAGAGCAACATTCTCTGCCAGACCAAGACTTCTGTTGCGGGGGGGAATGATGCTGGGGCGATTTCACAGGCTCGAGGCGGAGTTCGAACGATTTCCATATCACTGCCCTGCAGGTATATACACTCTGCGTGTTGTGTTGCGGATGAGGATGACATGTTTGCGGTTTTGAGTTTGGCTAGAAAATTTTTAACAAAAGTCTTTAATATTTAACATATTGATCAGGAGCATTGGTGAATGATGAATTTTTTTGATATTGACGAGAAAATATTGGAATTAGTTGAAAAAATTGAGCAAGAGTTGGCTTTGGAATTTAAAAGGATAGACAAAATTTCGTCACATAATGAAAACAAGGTTTTGCGCGCGTTTATCGACAACCGGGTCAGCGAGATTCATTTTAATTCAACAACTGGATATGGATATAATGACCTGGGGCGGGATGTTTTGGAGCGGGTCTATTCGAAGGTTTTTGGGGCGGATGACGCTTTGGTGCGTCACAATTTTGTTTCCGGAACACACGCTTTGTCTGCTTCGCTGTTTGGGATTTTGAGGCCGGGAGATTTGATGGTTTCAGTTGCGGGCAAGCCATATGACACGATTTGCAGGGTTATAGGAGTGCATGGATCTAAAATTTCCGGGTCCTTTCTTGACT
>CADBXQ010000125.1 GCA_902798675.1 Oscillospiraceae bacterium | reverse complement strand
AAAGCCTTAAACCACGAAATCGAGGGCTCACATGTTAAAATAGGCGTTGACATAGCCAAAAAATATAAAGAATCTCCCGATATTGTCCATGCAATCCACGCGCATCACGGCGACATAGAACCCAAAACTCCTCTTGCATTCATCATTCAAGCGGCTGACGCTATTTCTGCTGCAAGGCCGGGGGCAAGACGTGAAAATGTTGAAAATTATCTAAAACGTCTCGAAAAATTAGAAGAAATCGCAAATTCATTTGAAGGAGTCGAAAATTCATATGCGCTTCAGGCCGGTCGTGAAATCCGAATTATGGTTAAACCAGACGAAATTTCTGATGACAAAATGCAAATCATAGTCAATGATATTGTCAGGAGAATCGAAAATGAGCTAAACTATCCCGGCCAGGTTAAGGTTAATATGATTCGTGAAAGCAGGGCGATGGGATATGCTAGATAGACAAGATTTTTTGAGGCCAAAATGAAAAATTTTGAATATAGTCTATATAATCCCAAACATATTAAAAAATTGCTGAGTGAGCATGGCTTTTTTGTTTCAAAGTCGCTTGGGCAAAATTTTTTGATAAATTCATCAGTTGGGGCGAAAATGGCCAAGATGTCGGGAGCGGAGGATGGGTTTGTTTTGGAGATCGGGCCCGGGATTGGCGCTTTAACAAAAGAATTGGCAAAAGTTTCGAAAAAAGTTTGCAGCGTTGAAATAGATTCCAGGTTGATCCCAATTTTGAAAAAGACGCTTTTTGGGTTTAAAAATGTCGAGATAATAAACGACGACATTTTGAAAACAGACATAAAAACTTTAATTCGCGAAAAATCGGCTGGAATGAAAGCGGTTGTGTGCGCTAATTTGCCATATTACATCACCTCGCCAATCATTATGCGCCTTTTGGAACTTGATCTTGGAGTTGAAGCAATAACTGTTATGGTTCAAAAGGAGGCCGGGCGTCGAATTTGCGCAGAGCCCGGGAGAAGGGAGTGCGGCGCGATCAGTTTAGCGGTTAGATACTATTCAACGCCAAAGCTGCTTTTTGATTTGCCGAGTTCTTATTTTTTCCCCAAGCCGAATGTTGACAGCTCGGTGATTCGCCTAGAAATTAATCAAGTCGCCCCAGTTAAAATAAAAAATCGAGATGGCTTTTTTAGGTTGGTTAGGGCTGCTTTTTCGCAAAGAAGAAAAATTTTGATAAATCCCGTTGCTTCAAGCTTTAACATATCAAAAGACAATCTTAAAAATATTTTGCTGAATTTGAAAATTCCCCTGAGCGCTCGAGCGGAACAGCTTTCTCTTGAACAATTTGCAAACATTTCGAATTCAATTGAAAATTTTTTATGTATGTATAAATAATGCTGTAATATCAAAAAAAACAACCGATGTGAGTTAAATTTTTTGTCTCAGTCAGGATGAAGTGAATTATTTGTTTGATTTTAAATACAGCAAGTATAATTAATGTGCTGCAAAAACAGATTTTATATTACAGTTAGTTGTGAACTGGCGGCGGGTTGATTTTTCCTTGGATTTGGGTTATATTTGTCCAATTAATCCTTCTTTGGCAAAGCTTGCTCTGTGATTTAAAAACCTGGCTCACATCAACCCTTCCTCAAACAAGCTCTAAAAAACAGTGATGCGATCCCCTTTGGCCGCCGCCCGCAAACCATTAGCCATGCAGGTTAAAACCAATTTAAAACGCCCTCTTCCAAAGCCCCCTTGACAAGCCAAGGTCAAAAAGCGTGACAACTGAAAACAGGCCGGGCTTCGAGGGCGCCGGCCTGCCGCTTGTTGAGGAAATTTCAAGAGGGACTTGGAAGCTCAGAAAGGTTTAATATTACAGTTTGTTGTGAGCTGGCGGCGGGTTGATTGATTTTTGCGTTGCTTTTTATAAAAAACTCAATGATGTTTGAAATTATCGTTTTTTTTTGGCAAAGAGTCGGGTATTTTAAGCAAGAGTTTTAATGGGACAAATATAACCCAATAAAATAATACAATTAGTTTTTGCAATTTCAATTAACATAAGTTGTATAGATACAAGATTTATAATGTTTTATGTTTTGGAATAACTTGACTTTAAAAATGACATGATATATAATGATGGACAGATTTTGTTTTTTATGATTTGAAATTTCTTTAAAATGGGGGAAATGGTACTGTGGACTTTAGGAAAGGAAACTGGAACTCGGAAATTGACGTTAGGGATTTTATTATTTTGAACTATACTCCTTATGATGGCGATGAAAGTTTTTTGAGTGGACCAAGCAAAAAAACTAAAAAGTTGTGGGACGTTGTTAAAAATCTTTTGGACAAGGAAAGGGAAGCTGGCGGCGTTTTGTCAATAGACGCAAAAACCATCTCCAACATAGACGCTTTTGAACCTGGATATATAGACAAGGAAAACGAGTCAATCGTGGGCCTCCAAACCTCCCGCCCCCTTGAGCGAGCAATCATGCCATATGGCGGAATAAGAATGGTTAAAAATTCTTTGAATGCATATAAAATGCAGCTTGATCCCTCAATCGAAGAAATTTTTACCCACCGAAAAACTCACAATGACGGCGTTTTTGATGCATACACAGATGAAATGAAAAAAGCCCGCCACTATGGGATAATCACCGGTTTGCCGGATGCGTATGGAAGAGGCAGGATCATTGGCGACTATCGAAGGGTTGCGCTTTATGGGGTTGATCGCCTAATTGAGAGCAAAATTTTGGCTCTTGATGCTCTGGATGTTGATGTCATGACGGAGGACATTATTCGAAAAAGGGAGGAAACCAACTATGAATGGAATTAAATATATAAGAGAAAAAAGCAATATCTCAAAGAATGCACTTGCTGAACGTATGGGTGTAACAAGGCAAACAATATC
>CADBXQ010000124.1 GCA_902798675.1 Oscillospiraceae bacterium | reverse complement strand
GTAGTTGGCGGCGTTGGCGGCTTTGGCGGCGTTGGCGGCGTCGGCGGCGTCGGTGGCGGCGCTAAGTATTCCATTGATGTCTGCAATGATATAGACATCTCTCATTGAGTTGCCAACTTTTTCTTTAGCACACACAATCCCCGGCGCCTGAACAATTCTACCACTCAGCACCTTCTTATCTGAAAAATCAACCGATTTTTGAACAATATACTTAGATGTAACCTGTTGACCATAGTTTAATTCTTTCAAATCAGCTTTAAGCGGCGCCGTTAGCATGCCGTTTTCCCCCGTCCCAGCAAAAACATTCATTGGTAGACTTGCCAAAGGCTGGGCCGCCAAAACAAGAGCAAGGGCGATTGACACTAGTTTCTTTTTCAGTTTAAATTTATTACTCATAGTAATTACCTCCATAATTTTGACAAAATATTTATTTGTGAATATTATCATAAAAATTTATTAAACTTGAGTTTTTTCACCAAGCTCCAGCCTCATCCCCCTTCCCTTTCCAAGCGCACACCTAAAATAAAAAGGAAGCGCCAAAACAACGCTCCAGAAGGCAAAAAATCCCAATAAAGCGCTCTTTTGGCGCAACCCAAACCACGGCCGCCTTCCAACAAAGCCAAGGCTCGGCTCGGCTCGGCTCGGCTCGGCTCGGCTCGGCTAACGCATTTTAGCAAATCTTCCATAAGCTTGTCAACCCCTTTTGATAAAAAAAGACAATTTATTTTCACAAGATTAATTAACAAATACTACCAATTTGAGTTTTACTATACAACATCTCGACAAAAAAGTCAAGCCTTCGCCCCAATCTCAAAGCGAAATAGCCTGACTCAGCCCACTTTACAACACAATAAAACTTCCATTCCAGCTCAATTTTAAACGATGTAAATCCTATATTTTTTAAACCAGTAGTTAATTTGCAAAATATACGCAAGCATCTGCGGCCCAGCCATCAATTGTCCATACCAAGGTTGCGTGTAATTTGAGGGGGTGTTGATAAATTTTTCAACTTTTGATCTGGATAAAAAATTCCAAATCGGCTGGTTTGAATCAAGAGTCATCTCCATAACCATCGCCTTAAGCCTGCTTTCATAACCCGGATTATATGTCTTGGGATATGGACTTTTTTTGCGATATAAAACCTCCTTTGGCAAATATTTCTCGCCAGCCTTGCGCAAAATCCCTTTAACAACACCGCCTCTGGCCTTCATCTCCCACGGAACGTTCCACATATACTCTATTATCCTGTGGTCTGCGAATGGAACCCGAGCTTCAAGGCCGCTGTGCATGCTGGTTCTGTCCATTCTGTCAAGCAAATTTTGCATAAACCACTTCATGTTTAGGTAAAAAATCTCCCTGCGACGAGAATCTTCACGCGACTCTCCATGTAATCTAGGAACCGACGCTATCGTAGATTCATATGCATCTTTAATATATTCATCAATATTTAGAGTATTTATAACATCATCCAACAAAAGCAGCTTCCTATGAGAATAATTCATAGACCAGGGAAAAGTTTTAGATTCTAGCATATCTTCCCTATAAAACCAAGGATATCCACCAAAAATTTCATCCGCACATTCCCCCGTCAGCGCAACCTTATTTTCCTTTGCAACCTTCGAACAAAAATACAAAAGAGAAGATTCAACGTCAGCCATGCAGGGCAAATCCCGCGCATCAACAGCAGAAAATAAATTCGAAATCAGATCGCCGCTATCACACTCGAGGTATGTGTGGTGAGTCTCCAAAAAATCAACCATTTTATCAACCCAAGGGCGATCCTGGGAAGGCTGAAAACTGTTCGCGCAAAAAAACGAATCATTGTTCTTAAAGTCGAATGAAAACGTGTTTAAACGCTTGCCCTGGCTTTCAAGCTCCCCGGAACAAATCGAAGTCACCAAGCTGCTGTCAACGCCGCCGGAGAGGAATGTGCATATCGGAATGTCGGAAACCATCTGCCTCCTGACGCTATCGTATATCAAAAAAGATATTTTGTCAACGGTTTTTTCATAGTCATCCTCATGCCTAAAACTTTCCAATTCCCAATACTTAATTTGAAAAAATCCGTCCTTTGACATCTTTATAAAACTTCCCGGAACAACTTCAAAGACATCTTTAAAAACCCCTTTACCATATGTTTTTGCGGGGCCCAAGCCAAATATTTCGCATAGTCCATCATTATCTATCCTGGCTTTAATTTTAGGATATTGCAAAATTCCTTTGATTTCAGATGAAAATATTAAACTATCTTGAAAAAATGTGTAAAACAAAGGTTTAACTCCAACTCGATCCCTATATAAATATATCACTTCATTATGATTATCATTACTGCTTTTAACCGCGAATCCATTAGTATAAATAACTTTATATCCTAAAGAATAAAGTAAAGCATTAGCTAATCTAGTCATATGGTGACAAACCCCTACTTTTTGTCTATATATATCCCCTGCTCATCCGGCCCTCTGTGAATTTGAGCGCTGTTCATTTTGTTCAAAACATTCTTCCATTTTCGACTCTGTTGGCAATAATTTGAATCCAGATCACAAAATCCCGCAATACCACACATAAATCAACGCCTCCTTATAATTTCAAAATAGTGCATTTTATCTTATTATTGGCTGTATTTGCTGACCATTTAAAGCTTTTTCGATTGACGGAATCAAAAATTCCAGATGCGCAACCATGGAATTTGGCTTATTTTCAGGATCATCTTGACCAAATGGAATAAAATATATGTTTTTAGAATTTAAAAGCAACCCTATATTTTTCATGCTCATTCCCAGCGCATCATTGGTTGAAACGGCGATTAAAAGAGGTTTTTGGTTTCGAAGATGCGCCTTTGCTGCCATCAAAACCGGCGTGTCTGTTATCGCATTTGCAAGTTTGGCCATGGTGTTGCCGGTGCAGGGCATTATCACTAATATATCAAGCAATTTTTTGGGTCCTATGGGTTCAGATCCTTCAATCGTCAAAATCGGTTTGACTTTTGTCAACTTTTCTGCTCTATCTATAAAATCATTTGATTTTCCAAATCGACTGTTGATTTTTTGTGAATTAAACGAAAATATTGTTTGAACTTTTGCGCCGGTTTCGACTAGTTTTTCAAGCTCATCAAAAGCTTTTTTAAATGTGCAAAATGATCCCGTATAGGCAATTCCAATTTTTTTGTCTTTCAAAAACATTATATCACTCCTTCCTATATTTTAGATTTAGTCTCATTTATTATTTGCAATGTTAGATTTGTTAGGGCATCTGCTGAAGATTTTGGTTTGAATTTTCCCGGAATAGCTAGGCTAATTTTTAAATTAATGGATTTTTTTAAACACTCTTTTAAATCCGCCCCCGACTCAGTTATGTCTAAAATAAATGCATCTTTTGATATATTTTCAATTAATTCTTTTTTCAAAATTGTTGCCGGAATAGTATTAAATATATAATTAAAGTCTTTAATATTTCTTTGTAACATAAATAAATCAAAAGTTTCATATCCATATGCATCTGCCAAAGCCCTGTCATTTTCGTTTCGTGTGCATATCGCGACGGTTTCACAAAGATTTTTTAGCTTATTTGCAATTAATTTCCCACACCTTCCAAATCCTAAAACCAAACATTTGCTTGAATGCATGTTAAGCGGACTGTTCAATATGGCCTGAGCGATTGCTGCTTCCGCTGTTGCTATAGCGTTAAATATAACAAAACGTTCATTTTTCATATAATCATACAAAAATATATTTCTCTTGTCTGCAAATTTCACAAAATCATCAGGTATACACCCGCCAAAAACACGATGTTTTGAATCAAGATTGTTTTTGAGTTCTTGGATTGACAGACTAAAATTTTTGACTTGGCTCACAAATGAAACATTATCTCTTGTAAATGGAATCGGGCATATCACATTTTTCGAATGTTTCAGCGCGTCTTTGATGGAGTTTGCCTGTTTGATTGTTTCGTTTACTGTCTTTAAATTTAGACCATATGTTATAATTTTAAAATTCATATCACTTAAATTATCAGCCATATATGCCTGCCTGTCATCCCCGCCAATTATTGAAAAATCAAATAACAAATTCCACCACACTCCTAATAAAAAAAACACTCTTAATATAAACATATGTTTTTTTATATTTTAAAGTTACTAAAAAAATAAAACACACACAAAGCACATACGGTCTTGTGTGTGTTTTTCTATAAAAACCAATTAAAATATTTTAATCAATGCTTAAAATGTCAACGTCTATATCAACATCTTCATCATAATCAACGTTTGAAAAGCCAAATCCAAACATTTCATAAAAATCCTGCCAATATCCATCAATATCAGCCAACTCTTCGACATTATCGTTGTTTATTCTGCTAAACGAATCCAAAACTTTTTGCTGGATGTCAATTTTCATTTCATAATCATCAATCCTGATCCGACCTTTTTCATCAAAACTGAGCTTTTGGCCAAATTTTTCGCCAAACAGCCTATACATCTGCTCAATGCAATTTTCATGAACGCCGCGATCTTTCATAATCTTATAAAGAACTGTTATATATAAAGGAACAATTGGAATAGCGGCGCTGGACTGAGTCACAAGAGCTTTATTAACCGAAATATATGCTTTAACCCCGCCAACCTCATTTGTTATTTCATTTGCAGTTTTTAGGAGATGATCTTTAGCAGCCCCAATCGTTCCATCCCAATCCTTCCAGTCGCCGCCGCCCATGACTTTAACAGTTTCGTCGATTTCCTGCTGGGTTGCGCAAGGAATCGTCACCTCGGCCAAAGTCCTGTCCCTAAGATTCAGCGTCTTGCCGGTGTGTTGCTTGCCAATTGTTTTCAAAACAGACGAGACTTGCGTTTGATCCGGCATAACTCTTCTGGGCGCAGCGAGACTATATATAATCATATCAACCTTGCCCAAATCCGATTTTATAAGATCTATTGTTTTATTTTTGACTTCGGTCGAAAATGCATCGCCATTTATGGTTTTAGCATATAATCCGTGTTTTTTTGCAATTGTTTCAAAAGCCGCAGTGTTATACCACCCAGCAGTTGCGGTTTTTTTAGGCCTAGCCCTGCGCTCAAACATAACCCCAACAGTCGAGGCATTTTGACCAAAAGCGCAGCAAATCCTCGAAGCAAGGCCATATCCTGTCGAACAGCCTATGACTAAAACCTTTTTTCCAACATTAAATCTAGGCCTGCTTTTTACATAATCAACCTGCCTTTTAACATTTTCAAAACACCCCTTAGGATGAGCTGTTGTGCAAATATCTCCACGAATTCTCGGCTTAACAATCATTCAAATTCCACGCTCCTAATAAATTTAACTCAAAAAACAAATCATTTACATATTATAGCAGATAAATTTAAAATGTCAACAGCAAAAAAATTTAATCAGACTCTAAGCGTAATCACACAATTGGTGTATAACAATAAACAAAAAGTCAAGCATTTTTTAATCAACACTAATGGTTTGATTTGATTAGGTTATATTTGTCCCAATTCAATCCTTTCCTTGAAAAGATCGGCTCTTTAATTAAAAAACTAAAGCTCAAATTGAACCGCCCTCAAAAGCACCTTAAAAAAACAAATAATAAAACCAACCCAAACGCCTCCCGCAAACCATAATCCGTGCAATTTAAACCCAATGTAAAGCGCCAAGCTCTTTAAAAAATTTCCTCAACAAGCCAAGGTCAAAAAGCGTGACAACTCGAAACGCCCCTCCCCTCGCGGACATTCACCTACCGCTTGTTAGGGATGGCTCCAAAGAAACTTGCGCTTGAGCAAGGTTTAATATTACAGTCAGTTGTGAGCCGGCGGCATTCACCCAGCTTTTGCATTGTTTTTTTTAACGCAGTCGAGGATATATGAATTTATCGGAAATTTTTGGGCAAAAAATCGGATGTTTTAAAGAGAGGCTTTAAAGGGGACAAATATAGCCTAATCAAAACACACAAATTATCTTCGTGTTTTTTAAATTGGGGGTATTGACAAAATGGAACATATATGGTATAATTGGGCTAAAATATATTTTTTGGAGGGTCTTGCTTTATGAACTTGAAAGGAACTAAAACAGAACAAAATCTTAAATTGGCTTTTGCTGGGGAGTCGCAAGCTTCGATTAAATACACTTACTATGCGTCTCGTGCAAAAAAAGAAGGTTATGAAAAAATAGCGGGGATATTTTCTGAAACTGCGCATAATGAACATGAGCATGCAAAAATTTGGTTTAAATTGATAAATAACGGGATTCCGTCAACGGTTGAAAACCTGAAAGATTCGGCGTCTGGCGAAAACTTTGAGTGGACTAGCATGTATGCTGATTTTGCGAAAGAGGCGCGAGAGGAGGGCTTTGACGATATAGCAGACCTGTTTGAAGGCGTCGCAAAAATTGAAAAGAACCACGAATCAAGATACAATAGCATTATCGAATGTTTAAACAGCGATAAAGTCTTTAAAGCTGACGGCGAGTGCGCCTGGATTTGCAGGAATTGCGGCCATATACACTTTGGAAAAGCTGCCCCTGAGGTTTGTCCAATATGCTCCCATCCCAAAGCATTTTTTGAGAGGAAAAATTAGGCGGTGTTAAAAAAAATATTTTCTGCTTGGACTGTTTGCGCTTTGGTTTTTAGCGTAAGCATTGTTGGCGGTTTTAGTGTTATTTGGATCGAAGCTGTTGACAACGCTGATGTTGAAAGGGTTAAAAAGGAAAACAAGATTGAGAATTATGATTTGAAGCGGGTTTTGTTTGAAAAGGATGGGTCTATATCTGAAGGCGAAAATCAGTCGGCAAAATATGCTTTAGAATATGGACATCAAAGGACTGGGGCGCGCTTTGTTTGTTGCGGCATGGATATCGATCCCGTGTGTGGCAGTGTTGGCGTTTTTTACAAGGTTCCTTCCGAGGACAACACAGGAGCGGTTCACGCTTTGGAACACTGCATTTATGGAACTGTTTCGTTTGCCCCTGAGGATGACCCAGACTTTGCTCCCCGCGCATTCACATTGCCGATCGGTGTATATTTTAACATGCCAAATGTTCCAAAAAATAGTGGATGCTGCGCAAATGATGTTTCTAAGTTGATTGATGCTTTGAAAAATCCGAAATTTCTTTCCAGCGAAGATATTTTTAAAGCGGAGGTTTTTAGTCAAGTTAAAGCTCAAAATGGAAAGCAATTGACAAGAGGAAGACTTTTTTTGGAGGTTGCGCAAAGAAACCAGTTTAAAATGCCAGATCAAACCCAAACTGAAAATTCTATAATGAATTCAGACAACAAATTCAAATTCCAAGAGGGCGGAACTCCCGAAGAAATTTCTAACTGCAGCTATGAAAATGTTTGCGATCTATACCACAAGTATATCCATCCTTCAAACATGCTGGTTTTAGTATCCGGCAACAACTTTAAGGATATTATGCGTCAATTTGACGAAAAGTATATGGATGGCTTTGAAAAAAAAGACGTTGTTGTTGATTATAAATTGCCACAGGCTGGCAGGGGCAGTTTTTTTAAAGAATATAGCGTTGGAGGAGTTGGCGCTGCGCTTTGTCAGCAGGAAAACTATAAATATTGTGCTGTTGCGGCATATCCTCTGGGGTCTGTGAAGGATTGCGATGCGCGTTCTTTTAGGAATATGTGCTGCGCCTTAAGTGAGCTTGGGTCTAATGGATATTTAAAAAAACTTGGGTTTGATGGCGTGGATGCGTCGATTTGTTCTTCTCCTGATTGCGACTATTTAAAAGTTGCTATTATGGGAAATGATTCAAAAAATTTTGACGAGAAAAGTTTGCCTTTAAGCTTTAACAAAATATTGTCAAAAGCTATTGAAACCAGCAAGGTTAGTGGCTTCTATTTTAGATCAAATTTTGGCATTCCGCACGATGAAGAGACAGGAAGGATTCTTTGGTCATATGCGCTTTGTGATGATGTTTTTAGCGATAGATTTTTCACTATTAAAGAAAATGAAATATGCTATGATGACATAAACGATGATGCGCGCTTCATTAATAAAGATTTAGCCCGAAAATTCACGGAAAAACCAGCAGAAATTGTTCTTTTGAAAGATGATGGAAGCTGGGCGAGGAAAGACTCTTTAACCAACAAATTTAAACTGGCTTTTTGCAAAAATGACCTTGGTAAAATTCGCCTGGCCATGAGAATTTTAAATCGAAGTTTGGTGACTAAAGAGCTTCAAGAACGAGGAGCGGTTTACCACGACTTGCTGCTCAGTGGCTCTGCTTCAAACAAAGATTTAACATGTTTTTGTTCATCTGAAGGCGTGGCTTTTGATAATATACTTGACTTTTTTGAGAATGATTTTGCAAAAAAAGTGAAAAATTTTGAAGTTAGTGACGAATTGTTTAACTTGATCAAAAATAATATCATCCAAAACAGACTTTATTTGGCAGGGTTTAGCGATTATGTTCCAAAATCAACGGTTAAGGAAAAAATTTTTGACAGTGATTCCTACCACCACTCTGATGATTTTGCGGAGAAAAGCGATATTTTGAGCATAAGCAAGGATGAAATTCAAGAATTTATAAAAACTGCAAGATTTGTTGGATATGCTGTTGCCAAGTGAAATTTGCATTTTGAGCTTGGTTTGTGGTAAAATTAGATATATAAAAAAAGACGTGAAAAATCTCAAGTATTACTAAGAGGAGTGGTTTTTGTGGATAAGACATCTGTTATTGATAGCGTTGAAAAATTAAACGCCAAATTAAAGCAAGTCAGAAAATCTCAGGAAGAATATGCAAAATTTTCGCAGGATAAGGTGGATGAAATATTTTTTAAGGCTGCAATTGCTGCAAATGGGCAAAGAATTTCGCTGGCTAAAGCTGCCGTTTCGGAAACCAAAATGGGAATCGTTGAAGACAAGGTGATAAAGAATCACTATGCGTCGGAATATATATATAATAAATATAAAAGCACTAAAACATGTGGTGTTATTGAAGTCGACAAGGCGTTTGGACTAGCTAAAATTGCTGAACCTTTAGGGGTTGTTGCTGCAATTATCCCAACAACCAACCCAACTTCAACAGCGATTTTTAAAATTTTGATTTCGCTAAAAACCCGCAATGCCATAGTCATCTCGCCCCATCCCAGAGCCAAAGATTCAACAATTGCTGCTGCAAAAATTGTTTTGGATGCTGCTGTTGCGGCTGGAGCGCCAAAAAACATTGTTGCTTGGATTGACAGGCCTTCGCTTGAGCTAACAAATGCTTTGATGAAAGAGTCTGACATAATTCTTGCAACTGGTGGGCCGGGGATGGTTAAAGCCGCATATTCTTCCGGAAAGCCCGCGATTGGAGTTGGCGCCGGAAACACACCTGCTGTTATAGACGAATCTGCGGATGTTAAAATGGCGGTTATGTCTATTATTCACTCTAAAACCTTCGATAATGGCATGATATGCGCATCCGAGCAGGCTTGCATTGTTCACAAAAAAATATATAAAGAAGTCAAGAGCGAGTTCCAATTAAGGGGATGCCACTTTTTAAATGAGGATGAGCTTGAAAAGCTTCGAAAAATAATTTTGATAGACGGGGTTTTAAACTCTAAGATTGTTGGCCAGACGCCCGCAACAATTGCAAAACTTGCGGGATTTGAGGTTGACCAAGACGTTAAAATTTTAATTGGCGAGGTTGATTCGGTTGGCCCCGAGGAGCCGTTTGCTCATGAAAAATTGTCTCCAATTTTAGCGATGTATAAAGCTCAAAGCTTTGAAGACGCTGTTTTTAAAGCTTCAGCTCTGGTTGAGGATGGCGGATTGGGACACACTTCTTCCATTTATATTGACACTTTGTCCCAAAAAGACAGGCTTTACGAATTTCAATCTAGAATGAAAACCTGCCGCGTTTTGGTCAATATGCCGTCTTCGCAGGGCGGAATAGGTGATATATATAATTTCGCGCTTGTTCCCTCTTTAACCTTAGGCTGCGGATCTTGGGGAGGAAATTCGGTTTCTGACAATGTTGGGGTTTTGAATTTGCTCAACATAAAGCAGGTTGCTGAAAGGAGAGAGAATATGCTTTGGTTTAGAGCCCCTCAGAAGGTTTATTTTAAAAAGGGCTGTTTGGGAGTTGCAATTCGTGAGCTTGGGGAAATAATAAAAAAAAAGCGCGCGTTCATCGTGACTGATT
>CADBXQ010000123.1 GCA_902798675.1 Oscillospiraceae bacterium | reverse complement strand
GCATGTATTTTTTATATTTTTAGCCTATTGTTTTGTTTTTATAAATATATTGAAGTTATTCGTATTGATGTTCAAATTCTTCCAAAAACGTCCTTTTGGATTTCACCGCATTTTTGGCCAGGTCAACAAAATCTTTAAGTTCAAATCCTTCAGACGAATCAACAACTTTAACTAAATCTTTAAAGCTAAAGCCGCGTTTTGAAACAATTTCACGATATAAATAACAGACATCATTCATTTTAATACCATCGTAGTTCTTAAATTTTTCAACAACATCTGAAAAATCAAGACCTTTGTCCTCTTCGCAACATTTTGAGATTAGTTCCAGGCCAAGTATGCCCAAATTATTTCCCAAGCAATTAAATATCTCATCAAAAGTCCAGCCGCTGAGCTCAATTAAATCCGCGCAAATGGAATATGCGGAATATCCCTTGCTTCTAAAGTCACCTCTAAAAAAGTCAGTGTATGTTTCGCCAGCAACTTTTGAAATCTGGCCAGCCAAGTCTTTCATAGTCAAATTTTTCTTTTGCTCCTCGGAAAAACCTTTTCTAACAAAAATATCCACATCGCGAAGGCTTATTAAGTTGGCTTCTAATAATTTTCCGAGATAATCAGCTTCTGAACACTTTAGGTGTAAAGCCCTTGCAATATCCAGCGCCTGCAAAAATATTTCCCGTCTGGTTAAAGACAATTGTTTATAATGAGCCCAATAATTTTTCGTTATAGAGGACAATTTATAAATATAATCAAAATTTACGTCCGGATATTTTTCTAGAATATTTTTCATTTCATCAAAATTTAATCCGCTCAGAGATAAAAATTCGTCATATTTTGACCTTTCAATATTGTGATTTTGCAGATAAACATTTTCCTGATTTCCCTGATTATTTTGCTGCAAACCTGATTGCTCAAGATTAATATTTGCTTGCTTGCTGCTAGCACTGGCGCCAAACGAACCTATGCCGCCAATCAACAAACTTCCAGCAACCGATAAAGCTGCGATTTTTTTAATTTTTTTTGAATTCATAATCCATACCCCACATATTTGATAAAATTATATTACAAAATTATAATATAAAATATTATACCATAAATTTCTATTTATGTCAAGATATTTTGGAATATTTTTTAAAATTATTTAATTTCTCCAATATTTTCTGTCCATACTTCTATATTGTATGGCCTCGGCGATGTGTTTGCTTTCTATATTGTCGCTGGAATCTAGATCCGCAATAGTCCGCGCAATTTTAACAATTCGGTCATATGCCCTTGCAGACAGGCCCATTTTATCAAAAGCATTTTTCAACATCACTTTAGCAGAATCGGTTAAAACGCAGTATTTTTTCATTTGAGAACTTGAAAGCCGCGCATTACTGGAAAATTTATGATTTTTATATCGATTATATTGAATTTGACGAGCTTTTTCAACTCTAGCTCTGATTTTTTGGGAAGATTCTTCTTTCTGAGCGCTTGTTAATTCGCCAAACTCAACCGGAGCAACTTCAACGTGAATGTCGAGCCTGTCAAGCAAAGGGCCAGAAACTTTGGCAAGATACTGTTCAACTTTAAATCTGGAGCAGGTGCACTGCCTGACTGGGTGGCCAAAATAGCCGCAAGGGCAAGGGTTCATGGCCGCAACAACCATTATTGAGCAAGGATATTTCACGCTCGCAGACGCTCGTGTTATCGTTATTTCTTCGTCTTCAATCGGCTGCCTTAAAACTTCTTTAACATCCCTTTTAAATTCCGGCAATTCATCCAAAAACAAAACGCCGTTGTGGGCCATTGAGATTTCACCCGGCCGAACATATGGCCCGCCTCCTGAAAGCCCCGCAGTTGAAATGGTGTGGTGTGGAGCTCGAAAGGGTCTTGTTTTAATCAAGGGTTTTTCGCTTGAAATTTGGCCGGCTATGGAGTGAATCTTGGTTATCTCAATTGCTTCGCTAAAACTCAATCTGGGCAAAATTGTCGGCAATCTTTTTGCAAGCATGCTTTTTCCGGCCCCGGGCGAACCAATTAGCAAAACATTATGTCCGCCAGCTGCAGCAATTTCCAAAGCTCGTTTAGCCAGTTTTTGGCCTTTAACATCACTAAAATCAACATCAAACTCCTCCAAATCAAACACTTGATCATTAAAACACGTTTTTGAAATACAATTTTCGCCTTTTAAAAACCTGATTAATTCATATATATTCTTCACGCCAAAAACATTTATGCCTTTAACAACCCCCGCCTCGCAAGCATTATATTTCGGAACAAAAACATTATCAAATCCAAGTTTTTTAGCTTCAATGACCATGGGCAAAATTCCTGAGCATTTTCGAACATCTCCTCCCAAAGAAAGCTCTCCAAAAAAGCAGGATTTTTTAAAGTCAACGTTAATTTGTCCGCTTGATTTCATGATCCCGAGCAGTATTGGCAAATCATATAGCGGCCCAATTTTTTTAACATCCGCCGGAGCCAAGTTGATCACTATCCTGCCGGTTGGAAAATCATATCCGCAATTTCTAAGCGAAGCCCGGACTCTTTCACGGCTCTCTTTAACTGCTGCATCCGGCAATCCGACCAATTCAAAAGTTGGCATCCCAACCGAAACATCAACCTCAATAGTCACCATATATGCACTCAGTCCAACCAGTCCCATACTGTTCACTCTACACAACATTTTATCGACAACTCCCGCAGCAAAATCCTGAAAAATGTGATAACAGGAAAAATTTTGTAATTTAGCTTGGAGGTCATTATATCACAAAACAATTGAACATGCAAACAAATTTTGGACAATAAAAAATTTATTTTGTTGGGTTATATTTGTCCCCTCCCCCTCCCTGCTTAAAGCATCCGACTCTTTGCTCAAAAACTCAACATATTGTAATATCCTCGATATCGTCCCCAAAAG
>CADBXQ010000122.1 GCA_902798675.1 Oscillospiraceae bacterium | reverse complement strand
TCAACTATTTTTAATTCATTTGTTAAATAATCGAATTCGGTCTTGACATAAGTGAACCCATTCACTCTGGAAATTATAAAAGCAGCATCTTTGCCGAGGCCGTTTAATATTACTCTGAGCGGAATTTTGCGCGCTTTATTAGCGGTTTTAGCTATCCCGATTGCGCCTTCAGCAGCAGCGAAAGATTCATGACCTGCCAAAAACAAAAACATTTTGTGCTATCATCCAAAAGCATCGCGCCTAGGTTTCCGTGACCTAAGCCAACATGTCTTTCCTCCGCAACAGAGCCGGGAATGCAAAACGCCTCCAAGCCAACTCCAATAAACTTCGCAGCTTCGGACGCTGTTTTGCAATTTTTTTTCAAAGCAACAGCCGTCCCAAGAGCATACGCCCAAACAGCATTGTCAAAGGCTATGGGCTGGACGCCTTTAACTATTTTTTCGCAATCTATGTTTTTCGACAGGCACAACTCATTTGCAGAATCTAAAGAATCAATCCCATATTTTTCAAGACAAGCCTTAATTTTAGGCATTCTTCTCTCTTTATTTTCAAAATTAGCCATAATCTCAAGCTCCTTCTTCGATCATTGATTTCGCGGATCTATATATTTTTCGGCTTCGTCATATCGCCCGTATGTCGATATATTTTGTTCATAGGCCTGTTTGGGGCCAATTCCGTTTCGAATGTCTTCAAGCATTTTTCCAACGCGAACGAATTTATATCCAATAGGTTGATCATTTTTCAAGCCAATCTTTAATATATAACCCTCAGTCATTTCCAGATATCGAACACCTTTGCATTTGGTTCCAAAAATCGTTCCAACTTGAGATCTTAAGCCTTTGCCGAGATCCTCTAGGGCAGCTCCAATTGGCAATCCACCCTCTGAAAACGCGGTTTGTGTTCTTCCATACACCAGTTCTCGCATGGAGACGTTTATGGCATCGCAAACCAAATCGGTGTTTAGGGCTTCGAGCAAGGTTTTTCCAGGCAAAATTTCTCCCGCCATAGCAGCAGAGTGCGTCATGCCTGAACAGCCAATGGTTTCAATCAAAGCTTCCTCAATTATCCCATTTTTGACGTTTAAAGTTAATTTACACGCGCCTTGCTGTGGAGCGCACCATCCAACTCCGTGAGAAAATCCTGATATATCTGAGATTTGATATGCTTTAACCCATCTTCCTTCCTCAGGAATTGGCGAGGGACCGTGATTTGGCCCTTTTTTAACAACACACATATTTTCCACTTCGTGTGAATAATTCATAAAGGAACTCCCTTCAAGTTGAATAATTTAAAAATTGTGAATTTATATATAATTTAATACAAAAAATTAAAAATATATTCAAAATAGCAAGAAATATATATACTATTCTTATTATTGAAGCGATGAACAAAAATATACAAAATGTAATAATTTAAATTTAGCAAATTCTAATTCATAGACATATTATAATCTTAGCAACGATTTCCGCCGGACTGAAAGATATGGTGCATCTATCTAAAATATTCCAAAAAACAAACCAGGGTAAATGCCATGAATAGCCATATCATAATCCCGCTGGCGTTGCTATATATACGCAGAATCTGTGGGGAAGGGTGAGTGTTAGCTAAGCGTGCGCGCCACTCACCCTGTTCCAATATTCTAGACACCGACTTGATCCACGCTTTTAATTAAAAATTTAATTATTGAAAAAGAACGCATCTCGGCAGTGAAAGTGTCCTGAGTATATTCCCGGCTTATTATGTCTAAAAATTCAAAAAGTCGACTCAGTTGATGCCCAATTTTTGGCGAAGGAAGATCGCGATTATATGGCGCATTTAACTCCAGAGCTAACTCAATGTTTGAAACGACGAGATTGTTCAATTTATCGTATAGAACCCTCAAATCATTGGTTATTCCACTTTTAATTCCTATTTGCTCAATATATTTTTGCAACTCATGCAACTTTTCTTTGTTAAACTTTTCAACTTCGGCCACTATGCGAACATCGCTTGAATCAGCACTCCTAGCAGCATCAGCTTGGCCAGCAAAAGCAATCGCAACGCACAAAACAGACATAAAAACGCAAATAAATCTTTTAAAACTCATAAACATAACTTTCAGACTCCTGTCAAAAAAATATCCAAAATTGAATGATAACACATCCATACGGGTGCAATTATACAGTATTTGTTTGTTTATGTCAAGTGCAAATTTAAATTTATTTTATTGTTATTTTTTAAAATGCTTGAATATTTTTTGCTGTAATATATATTATTTTGAAGATATGGCATTTTTTGATTCGTGTTGTGATTTATATAATAATATGAATATTTGAGTTGCTATTGGAAGAAAAATCATGCCTAGGACGCCGAATAATTTGATTCCAACATATATCAGTATCAATGTGGCTAAGGGATGAATACCTAGCTGTTTTCCCAGGATTTTTGGCTCCAGAAAGCTTCTGACAACGCTTATTATTACATTTAGTATTATCAATCCTAGAGCAAGGTGCAAATTTCCGGTTGCGAAGGATATTAAACACCACGGCAAAATGACAATTCCCGACCCGATTAGGGGAATTGTGTCGCAAATGGAGGTTAGGGCGGCTATGCCTATTGGATTTTTTATGCCTATTATCGAAAAACCAATGACTAATTCAATAAAAGTTAAAAACATTAGTATTAAATAGGCTTTTATATATTTTAAAACAGTGTTAATCGTATATATTTTTGTCATAAACAACAAAGATCTTTTGCTTTCTGGCAGTAATTTTGTTAAAAATGACATAATGTTTGCATAATCTGAGCTTATAAATATGGATGACATTATTGAAAACATAAGTCCGATTAAAAAATTAGGTATACTCATACTAATGTGAATGATCCAAAATATTAATGACTCAGATATGGAATATATGGTTTGATTGATTCCTTTGGTGATTAAATTTAATATTTCACTTGTTTTGTCTGTTAAATTTGGAAAAAACTGATATGTTATAGAAATTGTCATTTCGTTGATTTTTGATATAAATGGTAGAATATAATTTTCATATGCGTTATTAGGCGAACTGCAAAAAAATTGAATTGCTTCGATCATTTTACTGCCAGTAAAAAAAAATAAAAATGTGGCTAATATATATGTCAATATTATTACCAGCGTTCCGCAAATTCTACTTTTAGTATTATTCTGTTTGCAAATTGCTTTAGATATTGGTTTTAGAATGATGGCGATGGAAAATCCAATGACAAATGGCATGAAAAATGGTATTATATATTTAACAATAACAATAATTATCAGAATAATTGTGAAAAAATATGCTATAGAGATTAATGTTTGCTTTTTACTTTCTAATTTTGCCCGATTCATCGTCGTATCACCTCAAAATTAACTTCGAACAATGAAAAATTTCATTTACCTTCATTATATACATATGATTTCAAAGATTATTCCACATAAAAAAAGAGGTTTATTGTGACAAGTATAACCCAATATACATAATTCTATAATACAATTGGTGATTTTTTCTTGATGTAACAGCATAAATTGTAAACTTATAAATTTTTTTGATTTTTATTGTTAATATGACTTGACATAACTGAATTTATGATATAAAATGTGTCTTAAGTGCTTTTAAGATTGGAGATGTTGTTGTGGGATTGACGATAGCTGAGAAGATTATTAAGGAACATATCGTTTCTTCTGAAATGAAGCGCGGGGAGAAAGTTGCCCTAAAAATAGACCAAACTTTGACTCAGGACGCAACTGGGACGATGGCGTATTTGCAATTTGAGGCGCTTGGAGTTGATCGGGTTAGGACTGAAAAAAGTGTTGCGTATATCGATCACAACACTCTGCAGAACGGCTTTGAGAACGCGGACGACCACCGGTTCATCCAGTCCGTGAGTGTTGCTAAAAAGTATGGAATATATTTTTCTAGGCCTGGAAATGGGATTTGTCATCAAGTTCATCTAGAGCGGTTTGGTAAACCGGGGAAAACTTTGATTGGCTCAGACAGCCACACGCCAACTGCAGGTGGAATTGGAATGCTTGCTTTTGGCGCCGGAGGATTTGACGTTGCGTGTGCTATGGCTGGCAAACCATACTATATAACAATGCCTGAAATGGTCAGGGTTAATTTAACTGGGTCGCTTGGTCCATGGGTCAGCGCTAAAGACATAATACTGAAAGTTTTGCAGATTATGACGGTTAAAGGCGGCGTTGGAAGGATAATTGAATATGGCGGAGAAGGGCTGGTTTCTTTGTCCGTTCCGGAGCGCGCAACCATAACAAACATGGGGGCTGAATTGGGGGCAACGACTTCAATATTT
>CADBXQ010000121.1 GCA_902798675.1 Oscillospiraceae bacterium | reverse complement strand
CTGCTGATGCTATTTTAGCTATGAACGAAAGAGGTTTGTTAGATCGATATGAACCCGCAAATATTCAGCAAACAACCAGCTCATTAATTAATAATTTAGGAAATAATAATACTCAAGAAGCCTCAATAATCGCACTTGCAGCCATAGTCAGAAATAACAATATGCTAGGCCAGCTAGCCCCCGCCGATATTCAAAAACTTGTAAACTCATTGCCTGGAGATTTGGCTAATAACAACACCCGAGAAGCCGCAATCATCATAATCTCAGCCATAGCAGAAAATCCCGGAACATTCAATCAATTTAATCATGACCAGCTTCGCGAAATAGTAAACCTATTTAGAACGCATTTTGGCCATTATTTAGCTAATGGAAATTATCAAATGGTTGACAGAATTTTTGAAGTTTTCAAAAGATGTTCAGAAATTGACACTTTAAAAGCAGATGTTGCAGATATTGTGAAAATGTTACCAGGTGTAGATAATTTTTGCGTATATCTTAATCAGGACTCTGCAACGCCTAGATTAGGAAACTTTTTGGACATATCCCTATCGTGTTCAGGAACTCAAAACACTGATACTCGAAAAAAAGCTGTGTTTGCTATTGCACACCTGATCAGCCGAACTGGCAAAACAATAACATTAAGCCAAGAAGCAACTAATCAAATTACGCAAAGAATCCCGCAGATTATAGAAATGCTGGAAGAGTCATCAGTAGTTTATGAAACTAAATTCGATGTTTCTGATATTATAAATTTGCTGGGAAAGCGAGGATTTTGCAATGTTCTTACACATGACCAGAATAGACGTTTAATCATGGCTTTAGATAATTGCTTACAATATGGCGGCACGCAAATATCAGATATGCTAGATGTTGATGAAAGCCAGCAAAACACCGCAAGTAGTGTATGCAGCATATTTAACGAGGATAGTTGGATAGTAGGGTTTAAAGCAAGACTTTTAGCTAATGACAGAGCCCTGCTCAATCAAGTGGAGTTTAACGCAAGGGCCGCATATGAAAACGCTTTCGGTCATATGTAAAATAAAAAGTTAATCAAGATTGATTTTTAGTTTGTCAGCTCCCAAATTAAAAAAGGGGGTTGACAAATTTTTGTTTATTTTTCATCATCAAAAAAATTTATATTAATTATTTTTTAATTTAATATTGACATATAATCCAAAATATGGTAATATATATGTGGGTGTTTTTTATCAATATGTAAAAATTCATCTAATATAAAACATACATAAAATTAAATTTTAAATGAAGAGGTGTTTAAAATGAAAAAGAAATACTTAAAAAAGATGCTTGCGATCATGCTGGCGACAATGACGGTTTCAGCAACTCCAGGCCTTGTTGGAGCCATGAAAGAGGAGTCTAAAAAAGCCATTCAAGATGTTAATTCACAAATTGCAAAGCATGAATTAACCATTCCTCAAGCAACCGATTTTCTAAACAACCTGGAAGAAATGGCAAAAGAGGATGATGAGGCTAAAAAAGAAGTTTCATGGACTCTTGGCGAAATGATTCATGAGGGATTATTTGGAAAAATATCTAACTATACTAATGCTTTTGGTTTTGATGATGATGATCTGATGCCCTTCGATGCGCACATGTGTTCACCTGAAAATCTTTCAAAAATAATAAAAATTTTCAAAACCTGTTCAACTTCTGACACCGCCAAAAGAAACACTGCGTGGGCTATTAGAATCATGGCCCGTGAAGGATTGCTGGGGAAAGCTCCGTCTAAAAGCTCTAATTTATTAATTCCTCAATGTTCCCCTGAAAATCTTAGCGATGTGATAGACATTTTGGATCAATGCCTAGAATATAGGGATAGCTCTGTTAAAGAAGCTGATTATTTTAAAACCAAACATCATGTTGCAAATTCTGTTTTTGAAATGGCAATGCGAGGTGTTCTTGGGACAGGGGCATCATATCTTAGTCTTCGGAATCCATTTCTTGAAGAATTTCGAGATTGTCCACCGGAACAAACTTCTAAAATAATGGAATTTTTAGAAAAATGTTTGAAAGATAACGAGGAAATCGTTGCAAAGAGCATTGACTTTTTAGCATCTTATATGTTACTACGCCGATTCCCAGATAGCATCGACTCTTTAGAATCTTATACGTTACTATACCCAAAGAACAAAATTTCAAATATGCTGCAAGAATGTTTTAAAAATCCCAATGCCGAAAAATCAGCGACAACGGCTTTGCGCACTTGTGCTGAACGCGATCTGCTCGATAAAGATTCGCTTGATTCAATTTTGGATATTTTGGAAAAACTATCACAGAATGGTGAAACTGTGAATGACGTTGCTCGCACAATTAATGATATGATTTGGCGCGATATGCTCGAAGGCAAATCGCTAAATCGAATTCTAAATATTTTGTGTTCATGTTCTGATAAATTTTCTAGTGATGGTGATATCATTGAGGGCTTCTCCATAATTTCAAAAGCTATTATAGAAATGGCCAAAAAAGGCCTGATCAACGGTCAAGCTATTAACGAATCTTTAATAAAAATTTTTGAAAATGGTTCTAAAAAACAGTATGCTAGCGAATACACCTCAAAAGCGATTAAAGAGATTGCGAAGAATAACATATTAGATAAATGTCCCTCCGATAAATTAAAACGAATATTAGATTCTCTCTTGTCATGTCGAATACATGACAGTTTTTCTAGACGTAACGTTTCAGAAGCAATCCAAATTATGGCAGAACAAAACATTTTGGATAAATGCGAGCATAATCAAATTCAAGAAATAGCTGGCGCGTTGACCGATTGTTTGAAAGAAGGCGGTGGTTTTAAAAACGAAACCATCAATGCCATCACAACCATGAGCAATAAAGATCTGTTGAATAAATGTGATTCTGCGAGCATCCAACAATTGGCTGACGCATTAATCGGACTTTTAGAAAGTGATTATACTAGAGATGCAGCTGCTGATGCTATTTTAGCTATGAACGAAAGAGGTTTGTTAGATCGATATGAACCCGCAAATATTCAGCAAACAACCAGCTCATTAATTAATAATTT
>CADBXQ010000120.1 GCA_902798675.1 Oscillospiraceae bacterium | reverse complement strand
TGCACATTACCACACAAAAATTTTAAAGACAAGTTTTTTTGAGTGTGTTTTCAAAAATTTTTTAGTATATATATCGACTTTTCATATATTTTAGACCGCCTTGTTTTTTGGAGCAAAAAACACTTTATATATAAACATCAACAAAACCGCCACGCCAACAAAGATAAACATGCTTTGCTTTAAGCCCGCTTCAATCATCATTCCAAACAGCATTGGCCCAACAACATTCCCTATTCCCAAGCTCAGATCAAATATTGACAAAAGCTTTGGAATTTCATATTTTTGGGCATCTTTCATTTTTAGCATATTGTTTGCAGCTGCATTTTCCCCAAAGCTATATGCAACTCCCAAAATTAAAAGCCCAACGATGAATATGTTTAAATTGTTAAAGTTTGCTAAAAGAAACATTGCCAAAAAACTCAAAATCATAGCAACATATATCGCATTTTCTTTAAACTTTTTAATTGCAAACGAAGTTACTGAAGCCCCGAAAAACACCGCAGAAAAACTCACCGCAGCCATCATAATGGAGGTTTGTTCTTCATATAAACTCATAGCATCACCATATATCGGAATATAATAATCAGAAAATCCGAAAATTATTCCCCAAACAACAACGATCAGAAAAATAAAAGCCAAAACCTGCTTTGAACGCAAAAATTTTATGATGTTTGTTTTTTGTTTTCCTTCAATATTTTCAAATTTGGGAGCAACATAGGTTTTGCAAAGAAACAAGCAAAACATCAGGGAAACGATATCCGCAAACGCTGCTGCCAGAAAAACTTGACCATATTCTAAAAAACTATATAAAACTGCGCCGATAATCGTTCCCATAAAAACTCCCGAGCTCCTGCCAGACAAGCATTCCGTGACAGCTTCTTCATTAGATTTTTCGTCTAAACTCGCCAAATAGTTGCGTTTAACATTTATTAAAAGTCCAAAGCCCAAGCCATTAATCAAAAGAGCAAACGTCATGAGATAATAGGAATTTGCAAATGACAAAATAACATTGCTTGAAATTGAGCAAATCGCTCCAAACAAAGTTAATTTTTTAAAACCAAGTCTTTTAAACAGTTTTATTGAAATTAAAGGGGCAAGCGTTGTAAACAGAATGTTTATTGACAGCGGAATGCTTCCTGCGAGCATTTTTGGTATGCCTAATTTTTCAGAATAAAATGAAAGCGTATACATTGGCAAAAATATTGCGCTAAGGTTAATGGATATGCTAAAAGCAACGTTGGCAAGCCGCAGAATATGCGTTGGCAAAACAACCTCGCCACTTCCCATTTTCTGCTGGATTTTCAGCTTATATTTTGATTTTGACTCTAAAAACGCGATTAATTCATTAACAAAAAACGCTGCAAACATCAGAAAACACAATATTTTAATTACTGTCATATTAATTATTTCACTCAGTTGCTCTTCAATGACCAGCGCATCTTTTGTTATGGAAATTACCGCAACAACATCCCCATCAGCGTTAAAAATCGGCGACCTTGAAATCAAAAAAGGCCCTTCAAATGTTTCCACACGATATGCTTCAGACTGTTTGTTTTCATATATAACCTCAAGTTCTTTGCTTGTTTCATCGCTAACTGGGTAATATGCCCCGGTTGAGAGGTCTTGAAAAATTAATATTGTTGCAACTCCATCAACAAATGTGTCTAGTTCCGCGCCCATTCTAGAATCTATATACCCACTTCCGGCAGTGACTGCTCGAATTTGGTCAGAAAGAATTTTATATTCATCATTCATAAAGTCAGAAGCACTTTTAATTCTCGATATTTTTTCTGCGTCTAAAGTTTTGGCTGCTATTTTAGAAATAGATGATAACTTATCTTGCAAATCTTTTTCAAAAATAGAGCGCATAGCCGGCATAACAAGCGGTAATATTACCAATGAAACCATGCTGGTTGTTATGATTATTACTAATTCAATGAAAATAAATTTACTAATTTTAAATCTATTGAACAGCAGGCAAAAAACCAACCTCATAAACAAATATATTCCAGATACTATACAAATTATCATTGCAATATGTGCACTCAGTTCAGATACAAAATACAAATACGCCTTTCTAAAACAACTAGTATTTTTTAATACTTTTCCATCTATTGTCATAGAATATATAACATTTTCATCGATAATAGTGGATATGACGTCATTTCGCTGGCCATTACCAAATTCCACTTTGTTGACTGCAACAGTTTGAATCAAATTTCTGTTTGGTTCCACATCCTGTTCGCCATATAGACTCTTTTTGCTGATCACTTCTTCAATTTCATGAGTTTTTGGATATATTTTACTGATTGACGACGTCTTCAAATCGGTGAAATATACAGACTCATCACTTCCAACCGCAACGCAATTTGGGTAAACTTGGGGGTCAAGATCTTGATATGTTGAAATTCCCTGATCGTTTGCAACAAGAATTTTTCCACGCTTATCAACTGCATATATATTTCCGGTTTTTGAAGAAATCGAATAGTCTTTTATCAAGTCTATTGCGCCCTCAAACTCATATCGCGATTTTACGAATACATTTTCGCAATCAGTTCCCTCACATCCAACTTGAACATATTCAAACCCTTGCTCATCAGCTCGTATAAATTCAACATTCCCATTAAAATATCTTAAATTAAATATTTTAGGCTTTCTTTCAATTTGCCCTTGGTAATCCGCAGTGTATAAAGTTTTTAAATATCGACCATTAGCACTATATTTACTTATTGTTTCTTTTGAAAGCAAATAGCCGCTTTCATCCCAGGTTATGCCTTGAACATATATATTTTCATCATCATCGCTGGCAGTTACATTTTCAATTTGGCCAAAAGTTTTTTTATCCGCTTCGCCAATTGTCAAAACAATTATTAACAAAACTAGCATATCCATTTTTAATATTTAAATTAGCATTAAAACCATCAAGCCACAAACTAGAATCCAAAGCTTTAAAAGTAATATATGACATCAGCAAAAAAACAATAAAAATCAAATCAATGGCTTTAATTTTTTTAGATTTAAACCAGCAAAAAATTGATTTTAACATTTTGACAACAACCCCTCAAATATACATTGCGTAATAAATATATCGTTTATCATGGATTTATTTGAAACCTTTATTGAAATTTACCTGTTTTTTGGTCTTTGCCTAAAAAACAATTTATACATAAATATTAACGAAGCCGCCACTCCAACAAACATCCAAACGTTTAAATGGTTGTTTTGGTCAATCATCATTCCAAACAGCATCGAGCTCAAAGTTGTTCCAATTGCCGAAAACAAATTAAACACTCCTTCTGCTTTGTCTTCATCAAATTCGTGTTGGGTTCCCATGTCAATGAAAGTTGCTTTAGCGACGTTTGTTCCAAAGCTATAGGCAACACCAAGCATAAATAAACCGATTGTGAATATGTTTAAATTGTTAAACTGCGCCAAAATCACCATGGATATAAAGCTCAAGAAAATCGCAACGGTTATCGCGTTTTCTTTGAATTTTTTCATTGATATTTTGGTTATATATGCGCCCAAAAAGACCGAACCAAAGCTTGTCAGGGCCATCAGTATTGACGTTTGTTCTTCATACAAGCTCATTTTTTCGCCATATATTGGGACATAGTAATCCGCAAATTTGGAAATAATTCCCCAAATAACGACTATTGCAAGAATATATAGGAAAATTTGCTTTGACATCACAAATTTTAGTGTGCTAAATTTAGTTTTGGACTCTTTTCTATCCTCAGCTGCTCCAAATTTTGGTTTAACATATGTTGCGCAAAAATATATGCAAAATATAAGTGATATAACTCCAATTAGCGCTGAGAACACAAAAACTTCGCTATATTCACAAAAACTATACAAAAACGCACCAATGATCGTTCCAAGAAATTGTCCTGAATTTTCGCCTGATCCACACATAAATTCAACACTGTTTGCGGTTTCTTCATCCGAACTTTTAGCATACGCCGACTTGGATTCGATTAAAAGGCCATAGCTTAGTCCATTAACCAAAAGCGCAAATGTCATTAAATAATATGAACGAGTCATGGCGAGAAGGATGTTGCTTGCGATCAATCCAAACGCCGAAGCCATGACAACCTTTCCAAAGCCAAGCTTTTTAAAAATTCTCCAAGCAAAGACAGGAACTATGGTTATAAACATTGTGTTTATCGACAGCGGTATGCTTCCAGCCAACATCTTTGGAATTCCAAGTTCTTTTGAATAAAAAGTCAGTGTGTATAGCGGCAAAAATATTGCAGAAAGATTGAGTGCTGTGCTGAAAATAACATTAGAAAGCCGCAGAGAATGAATCGGCAAAACCACTTCCCTTTTGTCCAAAATCAGGTCATTTTTAAGGCGATTTTTATATTTCGCTCTTTGGTCTAAATATGCAATCGCTTCGTTTAAAACAAACGTTATAAAAATGATCAGCGCCAAAACATGGATTATTATTTGAACTATTGTTTCTCGAATTTGTTTTTGAATGACCGAAGAGTCTTTTGTTATCGAAATCGCAGCAACAACATCTCCATCCGAATTAAAAATGGGGGATCTGGCGACAATAAAATGCCCTTCGCTGTTTGTAATATATGTTGTTTTGGCCTTTTTATTTTCATATATCCATTTTAATTCTTGGCTTGTTTCATAGTCCATTGGATAGTATGACCCTGTTGAAAGGTCTTGATATATCATAACTATTGCAGTCCCATCGACATATGATTCAAGAGACGCCCCCATTCTCGAATCAACATATTCGCTTCCTTGAGTTATGGTCCGGATTTGATCAACAAGTTCACTATATTCTTCGCTCATAAAATCTGTTGCGCAATCTATGGAACATATTTTTTCCGCATCCAAAGAATCGCTTGCTATTTGAGAAACTGTCGACAGCTTATCCAAAATATATTTCTCATATATGGAATTTATTGTTGGAATTGTCAGCGGCAATATGCACGCTGAAATTAAAATGGTTGTTAAAATAACGATGATTTCAATTTTGAATAATGTTCCAAACCTGAATTTATTAAACGCTAAAATGAAGAATAGTCTCAGGCCAACATATATTCCTGACAGTATACACACTATCAAAGAAATGTGCGCAACCATTTCCATCAAGAAATAGGTTGTTCCCTGATTAAATTTGCTGTCATTATATAAAACTTTTCCGTGTTTTGTTTTCGCATAAAAAACATTATCATCATAAATTGCCGATATTACGTCGTCTGCCGAGCCGTCTTCGAAAGAGACATTATCAACCTTAACGATCGAAACCAAGCCTCTGTTTGGCGGCAAATCTTCGTTTGGAAACAGATCTTCCTTTCCAATAACTCTTTCTATTTTTTTATCTTGAGATATTTTGTTTATGGAGGATGTCCTCAAATCGGTGAAATATAGTGATTCATCAGACCCAACAGCAATTCCGGAAGCTTCGATCATTGGGTCAAATTCGATATATGGCTGAATTTCTTGGTCTTTAGCAGCGTGAATTTTTCCTCTTTTGTCGGTTAGGTACATAACTTCGCTTTGCGGCGAAATTGAATAGTCCCGTATTAGATCTATTGCATTTTCAAATTCATATCTTGATTTAACAACCGCTTTCTGACTGTCTTTTTGCCCATCCCCATCTTCATCATCACCTTCGTCATCATCATCGTTTTCTGGATCTTCGTCGTCATCATCCGCATCAATAAGCTGAACATGTTCAAATCCTTGCTCATCCGCCTGTATAAACTCAATTTGTTCGCCACTCAACCGGAGCCCGAAAATTTTCGATTTGCGCGGTTTGAAATCTTTATAATCCAAAGTGTATAAAGTTTTTAAATATTTTCCGTTTGAATCATATTGCATTATTGTTTCTTTTAAAACCAAATAACCGCTTTCGTCCCATTTTAACCCGTGAATATACACATTTTT
>CADBXQ010000119.1 GCA_902798675.1 Oscillospiraceae bacterium | reverse complement strand
ACAACACGCGTCATAATGCTGGTTTTAAGGCTTTGGACTCAATAGCTCAAAAGTTTAATATAGTTGTCGATAAACATAAATTCAAAGCATTTGTTGGGGATGGATTGATTGAAAACACAAGATGTTTGCTGGTTAAGCCCCTAACATATATGAACGAGAGCGGGGTTTCGGTTGAAGCTGCTCGAGAATATTATAAATTGGACGTTTCAGATATTATTGTTTTAGTCGATGATATATCATTTGATTTGGGAAAAATTCGAATCCGGCGAAAAGGAAGCGCAGGGACGCATAATGGCTTGAAAAGCGTTATATATTCAACTGGAGAGGAAAATTTTTGCAGGATAAAAATCGGCGTTGGGAATAAGCCAAATCCTGAATATGACCTTGCCAGATGGGTTTTGGCGCGCCTTAAAGGAGAGGATCTTGAAAAGTTGGAAGCTGCGAGTGAAAAAATTGCGCAAGCAATTGGGCTGGTGGTTTGTGGAAAAATTGATGAAGCCATGAATAAATATAACTAAATATTCTGAAAAAATCAATTAATTCACATATTTTCGAAAGCATAAAAAATTAGAGGGGAGAGCATATAAAATATGACTCTTTTTACCCAGTTGCTTAGCAAACTGGAGCAGGTTAAACGATTGAATAGATGTGTTGATGGGAAAAATTCGCTTATGGCAACGGGGCTTCCTTCGGTTAATAAGGCGAATTTGATTTTGAGCGTTTTTGAAAATTGGGATCAGAAGTTGATTTTGGTTTTAACGCCGGACGAACAGAGCTCGAAAGCCCTTTGCAGCGATTTAAACAGTTTTGCGGGCGAGAAAATTGCTGAAATTTTTTCATATAGAGACTTAATTATTCGACCAGTTGAAACTTATTCGAATGAATATGAAATAAAAAGACTCGGAGTTTTGTCTAAAATTGTCGACAAAAAAATCAGGGTTGTTTTTTCATCGGTTGCCGCCGCGTATTCACACACTATGCCAAGAAATGTTTTGGAAAATTTATCAATTAATCTTGAGCCGGGGGAACAATTTTCGCAGGACAAGCTAGTATATGGCCTGACAAATTCGGGATATGTTAAACGGGAGCAGATTGACGGAATCGGGCAGTTTGCGGTTAGAGGGGCTTTGGTTGACATATATCCTGCGTCGCTAGATTTGCCGGTCAGGATCGAATATTGGGGCGACGAGATCGACAGCATTTGGTTTTTTGACTTGACAACTCAGCGCAGAACCATGAGCATGAAGCAGTTAAAAATTTGTCCCGCTTCTGAATTTATTTTTGATAAAACTTTGATTATAGACAAGCTCAACAAAATTTTAAAAACAGTCACAAATTCAAAAGCAAAAACTAAAATAAAGGGGGATATCGAAAAAATTCAGCAAGAAATTTTAATTCCAAATGCTGACAAATATATTGCAATTGGATATGAAAAAAATGTGACGATATTTGACTATTTTTCTGATGGAATATTTATTTTTAGCGAGCAAAAGGCGATTTCAAAGGCTTTGATGGATGAAAAAAGCCATTGGGATGAGGATTTAAACATTTTTCTTGAAGAAGGCGATCTGTGTGAACAGCTGCAAAATTGTCGGCCAAAATTTGACGGATTTTTGGCCTTTGCATATGAACGCGGGGTGTTTTTGGAAAATTTTCAAACAGGGTCAAACAATTTAAAATTAGACGAAAAAATTTCTTTTGAAACGATAAATTTGGGAACTTGGAGTGGCGAGCGCGATGTTTTGATGGATCAGATAAAATTCTATAAAGAGCAGGGATATACTGTTGTTGTGATGGCGGGAACGCAAAAGGCTGCAAAAGCTTTGAGTTTTGATCTTGAATCCTTGGGAATTGTTGCGCCGATTGTTAAATATGACAGCAAAATCGACCCAAAAGGAATATATATAACAACTGGAGCAGTTTCGTCGGGCTTTGAGGATAAAGACGCAAAGTTTGCAGTCATATCAGTTGCGCAGTTTAAATATCGCAAAACAAAGCAAAAAAATAGGTCGTCAAAAGAAAAGATAGGGTCGCTTACGGATTTAAATTTTGGCGACTTGGTTGTCCATTCTTCATATGGAATTGGACGTTTTGCGGGAATTGAAAAAATATTGGTTAAAAGTGTTGAAAAAGACTATATCAAAATCCAATATGACGGGAGCAACGTTTTATATGTTCCTGTGACTCAGCTGGATCTTGTTTCGAGATATATGGGGGCTGGTGATGCCAGTAAAGTTAGGCTTAGTCGGCTCGGGACGGATGATTGGAACAGGGCAAAGAGAAGGGTTCGAAAAGAGGCTGATGAAATGGCCAAAGAATTGATCGAGCTATACGCAAAGCGTCAGCAAACAAAGGGATTTGCGTTTTCGACGGATAATGACTGGATGCGCAATTTTGAACAGCATTTTGAATATGAAGAGACCCAGGATCAGCTTGTTGCAATCCAAGAAATTAAGCGGGATATGGAGTCGTCTAAACCGATGGACAGGCTTCTTTGCGGTGATGTTGGATTTGGAAAAACAGAAGTTTCCTTGCGAGCTGCTTTTAAATGTGTTCTGGACGGCAAGCAGTGTGCTTTTTTGTGTCCAACAACGATTTTAGCTTGGCAGCACTATCAAACAATCAAGCAAAGGATTGGCAATTTTCCAATCAAAGTTGAGCTGCTTTCAAGGTTTAAAACTGCCGGAGAGCAAGCCAAAATAATCAAAAAATTAAAAATTGGAGAGGTTGATATTGTTGTTGGAACCCACAGGCTGGTTCAAAAGGATATACAATTTAAAGACTTGGGGCTTGCAATAGTTGATGAAGAGCAGCGGTTTGGGGTTTCTCAAAAGGAAAAGTTTAAAAAAATTTTCAGCGGGGTTGATGTTTTATCTTTGTCTGCAACTCCAATCCCTCGGACTTTAAACATGGCTATGTCTGGAATTCGCGACATGAGCGTTTTGGAAGAGCCTCCCCAGGATCGTCAGCCGATTCAAACATATGTTATGGAATATGAGCCGCTGATTATTGCCCAGGCAATTCGCAAAGAGCTTCGCAGGAATGGCCAGGTATAT
>CADBXQ010000118.1:3076-6103 GCA_902798675.1 Oscillospiraceae bacterium | reverse complement strand
AAAAGTTGACAATTAAAAATGAGGCTCAGTCGAAAAAAATACTGAACGAATTAAAAGGTCAAAAATATACTGTTAGCAAAGTAAAAAAAGGCACTCGAAAAAGGTCTCCATCCCCGCCATTCACCACTTCTACGCTGCAGCAGGAGGCTTCAAGAAAGCTTAATTTTCAATCTGCTCGGACGATGAGGATTGCGCAGCAGCTTTATGAGGGCGTTAATGTTCAAGGTTATGGCGCGATTGGGCTAATAACATACATGCGAACGGATTCCATGCGGATTTCAAATGAAGCAAGGGAAGCAGCAAATAAATATATTGAGGCGGAGTATGGCGGTAATTATTTGCCTAAAAAGTCCAGGGTGTATAAATCTAAAAGCAATTCGCAGGATGGTCATGAGGCGATTCGCCCAACAATTCCAGGTTTAGCTCCATCTCAAGCCAAAGACTCTCTTTCTTCGGATCAGTATAAGCTTTATAAACTGATTTGGGAGCGTTTTATCGCGAGCCAGATGTCGGATGCTGTTTATAGCACGGTTTCTGCGGATATACAGGCTTTGTCATATATTTTTAAAGCATCGGGATCTTCTTTGAAATTTGCGGGGTTTGCTTCGGTTTATATAGAAGGGGAGCAAGAGCAAAAAGACGTCAATTTGCCGGATCTTGAGCAGGGTGATGAGCTGAGTCTGGAAGAAATTTTGGGCAATCAGCATTTCACTCAGCCTCCTCCGCGATTCACAGAAGCATCTTTAACCAAGGCTTTGGAGGAGCTTGGAATTGGACGGCCTTCAACATATGTTCCCACCATAACAACCATTGTTTCCAGGGGGTATGTTGAGCGAGAAAAAAAGCAGCTTCGGCCAACTGTGCTTGGAGAAGTGACGTCAGAACTGATGAAAGACAATTTTTCAAGCGTTGTTGACGTTTCGTTTACTGCAAAAATTGAAGAGGATTTTGATCGGGTTGCGCAGGGCGATATGCAATGGAAGGATTCAATCCGCGATTTTTACTCTGGCTTTGATGATATGCTTAAGCGCGCAGAAAAAAACACTGAATCTAAAAACTATAAAATACCCGACGAAGAAACAGACGAAGTGTGTGAAAAATGCGGCAAGGCTATGGTCATTAAACATGGGCGATATGGGAAATTTATGGCGTGTTCTGGATATCCCGACTGCAAAAACACCAAGAAAGTCGTTGTCCCAACCAAAGGAATATGTCCAAGTTGCGCAGGCAAGATAATACGGCAAAAGTCAACTAAAGGGAGGATTTTCTTCGGTTGCGAAAACTATCCTAACTGTAATTTTGTTAGCTGGGATGAGCCTGTTTCTGACATTTGCCCAGAATGCGGGAACACTTTGTTTAAGAAAAAAGGGAAAAAAGCTCAGGTTTACTGCGCAAAAGAAGGCTGTGGGTATGTGAAATGACTGAAACTGTTAGCGTTATCGGGGCTGGACTGGCGGGATGTGAAGCGGCTTGGCAGCTTGCAAAATTTGGCCATCAGGTCACTTTATATGAAATGAAGCCCAAAAAATTTTCAGCGGCTCACAGGTCAAAAAATTTTGCTGAGCTTGTTTGTTCGAATTCTTTAAAAGCGAGAAGGCTGGGCTCTGCTGCGGGAATGCTGAAGGAGGAAATGAGGCTTTTTGGTTCTTTAATTTTAGAGTGTGGTGAAAAATTTTCGGTTGAGGCGGGCGGAGCGTTGGCGGTTGACAGGGAGTTGTTTTCCGTCCAGGTCACGCGGCGTGTTTGTGAGTGTGAAAAAATAAAAGTTGTTAATAAGGAGGTTGTTGATATTCCCGAAGGAAAGGTGATTATTGCGACTGGTCCTTTAACTTCCGAACCGCTTTCAAAGAAAATTTCTGATTTGATTGGAAAAAATCAGCTTTATTTTTACGATGCTGCTGCCCCAATAGTTTTAGCTGACTCGATCGACATGAGCAAAGCTTTTTTTGGCTCGAGATATAATCGCGGAGGCGCTGACTATATAAATTGCCCGATGGATGAAAAGGAATATGAAAATTTTTATAACCAGCTTGTTGAGGGGGACTGTGCTAGGCTTCACGAATGCGATAAACTGAAGGTTTATGAAGGTTGTATGCCGATTGAGGAAATGGCCAGAAGAGGCAGGGACACAATTCGCTTCGGCCCGCTGAAGCCTGTTGGAATTTTTCATCCAAAAACCGGTGAAAAATATTATGCTGTTTTGCAGCTTCGCAAGGAGAATGCTGAGGGGACGATGTATAATATGGTTGGGTTTCAAACAAATCTCAAATTCGGGGAGCAAAAGCGAATTTTTTCTTTAATACCGGGCTTGGAGAATGCGGAATTTTTGCGGTATGGCGTTATGCACAGAAACACTTTTNNCAGTCGCTTAAGGCTTAAAAAATTTCCAAATGTTCGGTTTGCGGGGCAGATAACCGGCGTTGAAGGGTATATGGAAAGCGCAGCAAGTGGAATTGTTGCTGGAAGGTTTTTAGCGGATGAACTGGCAAAAAATGAGGAGGGGCTTGTTTTGCCGAAAACGACGATGATTGGATCGCTGATTGAATATATTACAAAAAGTAATTCAAGTGATTTTCAGCCCATGGGGGCGAATATGGGCCTTGTTCCCGGGCTTGAGGTTAAAATTAAAGATAAAAGGCAACGCTATGAAACTCTGGCCAGGAGAGGCCTTTTGGATCTAGCCTGCGCATTAAAAAATTAGTCTGTGTTGGGGGAGTGCTACATGAAGATAGTTGTGGATGCTTTTGGAGGAGACAATTCGCCGCTTGGCGTTATTGAGGGCTGTGTTTTAGCAATAAAAGAATATTCGGATGTTGAAATTTGTCTTTCTGGAAGCGAGGAAATTTTAAAACAGGTTGCATATAAAAATTGTCTTGACATCTCCAAGTTTGAAGTTTATAACGCTGATAATATAATCGAGGTTGAGGAAGATCCGTCTGAGATATGTCGGTCTAAAGCTTTGAGTTCGATGGCGGTTGGGCTGAAGGCTTTGCAAGACGGGAAGGTTGATGCTTTTGTCAGCGCTGG
>CADBXQ010000118.1:0-3068 GCA_902798675.1 Oscillospiraceae bacterium | reverse complement strand
CTTCTGCGCTGATTGGAAGGATTTCGGGGATTAAGCGGGCTGTTTTGGCGCCAATTCTTCCTTCAAACATAGGGTGTTTTATGCTTCTGGACGCGGGGGCTAATTTAAAATGCAGGCCGGAAATGTTTGTTCAATTTGCGGTTATGGGTTCGATATATGCAAAACGAGTTTTGGGTCTGAGCCACCCCAGAGTTGGTCTTGCAAATGTTGGAGTTGAGGCGTCTAAAGGAACTGAGGACCACAAACAGGGTTATAAAATGTTGAGCAGTTGTAAATGCATTAATTTTATCGGAAATGTTGAAGCCAGGGACGTTTTTTTGGGCGCGTGTGATGTTTTGGTTTGTGATGGATTGTCGGGGAATATGATTTTAAAAACTGCGGAGGGAACCTGCAAACTTTTAGTCAGCGCGTTGAAAGACATGTTGCTTAGTTCTATTGAGTCTAAGCTTGCGGCTTTTTTGCTTAAAAATCAAATTAAAAAATTAAAAAACAGATTGGACTACACTGAATATGGGGGAGCAATGCTTTTGGGAATTTCTAAGCCAATAATCAAGGCTCACGGAAGTTCTAATGCTAATGCCTTTAAAAATGCGATCAAACAGGCCAGGATGTGTGTTGAGCAAAAAATAGTTGATGAAATATCAAAAAATATCACAGAATTGATTGGAGATGAATAGATTCATGAAAGAATTGGAAAAAAAGATAGGCTATTTTTTTAAAGATAAAGACCTGCTTCGGACCGCTTTGACCCACTCTTCCTGCAACAGTGATGGTAAACCTTTTCGAAAAAATAATGAAAGGCTTGAATTTTTAGGAGATGCTGTTATATCTTTGATTGTTGCGGAGCATTTATTTAAAATTTTTCCTCATGATTCTGAGGGGGATTTAACCAAAGTTCGAGCGGCGTTTGTTTGTGATAATTCTTTGGCTGAGTTTGCTAAAAAAATTGATTTGGGCAAGTTTTTGATTCTTGGCAAAGGGGAGATGAATTCTGGCGGCAGGGAAAGGGCGTCTAATTTGGAGGATGCTTTTGAAGCTGTGGCGGGTGCTATATATTTGGATCGAGGATTGGACGCTGCTAAAAGCTTTGTTTTGCGTTTCATGCCAAGCAAGATTGACATGAAAAAGATTGATCAACTGGCCGACTATAAAACGCGCCTTCAGGAGATAGTCCAGCAAAATCCCAAAGAGCGGGTTGAATATGTTTTGGTTAAAGAAAGCGGGCCGGACCACGATAAAATTTTTGAAATTGAATTGCATTTAAATTCGAATGTTATTGGAACGGGCGTTGGAAAGAGCAAGAAGCGTGCGGAACAAAGCGCGGCGCGTCAGGCTTTGAAATTGATGGGATATGAAGTTTAGATGTCGGCGCATTCTAATATAGCTTTTTTTATACCACACATGGGGTGTGAAAATTTGTGTTCTTTTTGCAATCAAAATGTTATTTCAGGCAAGGCTTTGGCTCCGACTTTTGAAGAAGTTCGCAAAGTGTGTGGTGTTCAATATAAGCGCATGAGCCCCAATCAGAGAAAAAACACGCAAATTGCTTTTTTTGGAGGCAGCTTCACTGCAATAGACCGCAAGCTTATGGTTGGATATTTGGATTGCGTCAGTGAATATATTGGGGATGGTGGCTTTTCTGGGATTAGAATTTCAACCAGGCCGGATTTTATTGATGATGAAACGCTTGATATATTGCAGAGCAGGTTTGTTAATTCCATAGAGCTTGGCGCTCAGAGCATGGACGACTGTGTTTTGAAGAAAAATTTAAGAGGGCATACATCTTTCGACACTGAACGTGCATGCAGCAAAATATTGGATCGAAAAATTGAGCTTGGATTGCAGATTATGGTTGGCTTGCCCGGACAAAGTGTTGAGAGTGTTTTTGAAACAGCGAAAAACATAATTAGGATATTTCCAAGAACGATTAGAATATACCCAACTGTTGTTTTTAGGGGAACTTTGCTTGAGAAGTGGTATAATTCTGGCCAGTATAGGCCACTGGGCTTGAATGAAGGCGTTGATTTGTGTTCGAAATTATTGGAATTGTTTAATAAAAATAATATTAGGGTTATACGGCTTGGGCTTCATTCTCAAAAGGACATTGAGCGGGAGATGGTTGCTGGAATATATCATCCGTCATTCAGGGAACTTTGTGAAAGTAGAATATATTTGAAAAAGTTAAAACATATTTTGAAAAAATTCGAAAGTGGTTCATATAAAATTTTGGTTAATGATTCTGAAATTTCAAAAGTTGTTGGCCATAAAAGATCTAATGTCTTAAATTTGAGAGATAGTGGATATTTTTTGAAAATTGTTGGCGATGATTCAGTTGCTGTTGGTGATTTAGTGTTGTTGTAACGTCAATTTTCCGGAGGATAATGAGATGAAATTAAAGTCTTTGGAGCTTTGTGGATTTAAGTCTTTTCCCGATAAAACCAGGCTTGATTTTGAGGACGGGTTCACTGCTGTCGTTGGGCCTAACGGGAGCGGCAAGAGCAACATTAGCGACGCCATCAGGTGGGTTTTGGGCGAGCAGTCAACAAAAAGTTTGCGTGGCCAAAAGATGGAGGATGTTATTTTTGCGGGGACGCATAGCAGAAAGCCTAATGGATTTGCGAGAGTGTCTTTAATTTTTGACAACAGTGATAAATTAATTGATATGGACTCGGATGAAATTGTGATCTCGAGAAAATATTATCGAAATGGCGACAGTGAGTATGCGCTGAATGGAAAAAATGTTTTGTTAAAAGACATAAGCGAGATTTTGATGGACACTGGGCTTTCCAGGGAAGGGTATGCGATTGTTGGGCAAGGCAGGATTGATGAAATTGTTTCTGCGAAATCTTCTCAACGCCGTCAAATATTTGAGGAAGCGGCTGGAATAACTAAATATAAGTATAGAAAAAAAGAAGCAGTCAAAAAATTAGAACTGGCGCAGGAAAATCTCGTCAGATTAACAGATATATTGGGCGAGTTGGAAAATAGGATCGGGCCGCTCAAGGTTCAGTGTGAAAAGGCTAAAAAGTTTAAGAAATTTGATTCTAAAAAACGCAGGCTTGAGATAT
>CADBXQ010000117.1 GCA_902798675.1 Oscillospiraceae bacterium | reverse complement strand
ATTTTATACACACAGGAATATATAATGCAAACAGGAAGTTTTATTCAACAACTTCGCCTTCGATGGATATTTTGATTTCCAGCAATTTGGAGAGGCTGCTTTTTGATTTATATGATGAAGATGACCTTAAAATAAATGAGTTATATCACAAATTATCAACTGATGGAGTGTTTGAAATATCTCAGGAGGTTAAAATAAAGCTTAAAAATGAATTTTATGGAGGATTTTGTGATGATGATCAGACGAAAAAATCCATTAAGAATGTCTTAGAAAAATATGAATATTTATGCGATCCACACACTGCAGTCGCTTTTAATGTATATAACGAGTATTTTGAGAAAACAAATGACAAAACCAAAACTATTATAGTTTCAACAGCAAGCCCATATAAATTTTCCAAAACCGTCCTTGAAGCTGTTGATAAAAATATGGATGAAGATAAAAATATTTTTAATACTATTGAAAAATTGTCCGAAGTGACAAAAACTAAAATTCCAAGTCCTATTTTGCAATTGAAAAATTTAAAAATCAGGTTTGATAAAACAATATCTAAGAGTGATATGTTTGAATATATATTAAAAAAATTCGACTAAGGTGGGAATAAAAGAATTAATGAGTTTATATGTTATTGCTGATTTGCATCTGTCGTTTGGAACGGATAAGCCGATGGACATTTTTGGCGGCTGGGAAGATTATGCTCAAAAAATCAAAAAAAATTGGATGGAAAAGGTTGACGTTTGCGACACTGTTGTTATTCCGGGCGACGTATCCTGGGGGATGGATCTTGAAGAGGCTCGGCCGGACTTTGAATTTTTGGACAAATTGCCTGGCAAAAAAATACTTCTCAAGGGGAATCATGATTATTATTTTAGCACAAAGAACAAAATCGATAAATTTTTTAGCGAAAACGGCTTTAAAAGTTTGAACTTTTTGTCGAATAATTCCTATGAATATGGAAAATATTCGATTTGCGGGACAAGAGGCTGGGTTAATGAGCCCGGACAAGCCGCAGACAGCAAAATTTTAAAAAGAGAAGCTGGGCGGCTTAAGCTTTCGCTTGACAGCGCCAAGAAAGAGCCAATTGTTTTTTTACATTATCCGCCCATTTTCAGGGGGAGCGAAACTGTTGAAATACTTAACGTTTTGCGCCAATATAAAATCAAGCGTGTATACTATGGCCATTTGCACGGGAGGTCTTGTAGATATGCTGTTGAGGGATTGGTTGACGGGATATATTACAAATTAATTTCCAGTGACCATCTAAAATTTAACCTGCTAAAAATTTTTTGATTTATAATTTTTAATTTTATTTTCTCAAAATTTTGCCGCCAGCGTAGCATATTTTGATTTTTTGGAAATTTTTTAATTGCAATTTAGTTGAAATTTTTTAAAATATATGTTATAATAAAGTCCTGGATAAAATAGATCATGGAGGAAGCGCAATGAGCTTGATTAAAAATGAAAATTTAGAACGCAATAAAAATCAAATAGAAGTTTTTGTCGATGCAAAAACATTTGACTCGGCTTGCGATAAGGTGTATAGAAAAAAAGTTAAAAAAATCAGTGTTCCTGGCTTCAGGGTAGGCAAGGCGCCAAGAAAGGTTATAGAAAAAAGATATGGCGCTGAGATCTTTTTTGATGATGCCATTGAAATGTTATATCCCAAAGCTTTGGAGGACGCAATCAAAGAAGCTGATTTGGACGTTGTTTCAATTGAGTCTTTGGAAACGATTGAAGCGAATCTTGAAAAGGGCGTGACTTTTAAAGCGGTTTGCATTTTAAAGCCTGAGGTCAAAATTTCAAACTATAAAGGAATAGAAATTGAAAAGTCGCTGAAGGTTGTTGATGATTCGGCGGTTGATTCAAGGCTTCAGGCTTTGCGAGAAAGGTGCGCCAGGATGGTTTCGGTTGAGGGGCGCGCTGCCAAAGAAGGGGACACTGTTTCTTTAGACTTTGATGGCTTTGTTGATGGGGTTGCTTTTGAGGGCGGCCAAGCAAAAGACCACTCTTTAAAACTAGGCTCCGGTCAGTTTATTCCGGGCTTTGAAGATCAGGTTGTTGGCCACAGCGTTGGGGACGAATTTGAAGTTAATGTGACTTTCCCAGAAGACTATCACGCTGAAAACCTGAAGGCTAAGGAGGCTGTTTTTAAATGCAAACTAAACGAAATCAGGGAGGCGCAGCTTCCAAAAGAGGATGACGAATTTGCAAAAGATGTCAGCGAATATGACACTTTAGTTGAGCTTCGAGAAGATCTCAAAAGCAAGATAAAAGAAGAATATGAAAAAGCGGCTGAGATGTCTGTTGAAAGGGAGATAACGTCGGCTCTGCTTAAGAACATGGAGGCATATATTCCCGGAGTTATGTTTGAGAGGCGAATTGATGAGTTGATGCGCGATTTTGAGCAAAGAATTTCGATGCAGGGGATAACGCTTGATATGTATTTTGAATATACGGGAACCAGCGAGCAAAAAGTTCGTGATCAGTTTAAGGATCAGGCGAGGGAGCAGGTTAAAACTCGGTTGGCGCTTGAAGAAATTGCAAAGCTTGAAGGCCTTCAAGCCAGTGACGAAGATATTCAAAAAGAGTTTGAAAAACTTGCTAAAAAATATAATATGTCAGTTGAAAAAATCAAGAGTGTTTTGCCAAAAGACAATTTAAAATCTGATATTTTAGTTCGAAAAGCAATGGATTTTGTTAAAAATAATGCGAAAATAACGGAAAAAATTGTTGAAAATTAAAAAATTTATATATGATGTTTGTTCTTGGAATAATTTTCTTATTTTGATGGAAGAATAGATTTTAGGAGGTTTTTTATTATGGCACTTGTACCAACCGTCATTGAGACAACTGGGCGTGGAGAGCGTGCATATGATATATTTTCCAGACTTTTAAACGACAGGATTGTTATGCTATCGGAAGAGGTCAACGACAACACGGCCAGCCTGGTTGTTTCGCAGCTTTTGTTTTTGGAGGCGCAGGATCCTGAAAAGGACATCCAACTATATATAAACAGCCCTGGAGGGTCTGTGACATCGGGGTTTGCTATTTACGATACTATGCAGTATATAAAGTGTGATGTTTCAACAATTTGCGTTGGAATGGCTGCGTCTATGGGG
>CADBXQ010000116.1 GCA_902798675.1 Oscillospiraceae bacterium | reverse complement strand
GACCTATTCCATCTGCAATTTTTTGCCATGTAACCTGCCTATTTTTTAGTTGATTTTGGATTTTGTGATATGAAGTCAATGGGCCTAAAAACAATTTTGGAAACATAAAAATATATGTAAAATAGTCGATTATATTTTTTTGAGGCATACATTTTTTAGTGTATACGTCTAATATATAGGATACGTTTGATAAAACCAGCAGAGGAATCATCGCCCAAGCAATCAATTTTTGCTCAAAAAACATGAATTTATTTAGGTCAAAAACCAGACAAAGAGCAAAGGCCAGCAAATTTATGAATATAGCACATAAAAAAGCATAATTTCTTTTTGACTTGCTCAAAGCTGATGAATATATATATCTGCAAAGAATAAAGTTTAAAAAAATAAAAAATATCATACACCAAGAAAGAACGAAAAAAAAAAAAAAAACAATCAACAGGCTAGTCAGCAAAACAAAAAAATTTTTAAATTTAGTTGGAATAAGATAATATATTAAAAAAAACGCCGGAAAAATAAAAAATAAAAATATTACACTGGTAAATTCCATTTACTCGCTCCTTTTGTTGAGAATTTTGATCTGTGTGTTAAATTCTTCGCGCCCAAGTGATATATTCAAAAAGTTCAGCAATTGTTTAGAAGACAGGAAGCTTGGCAATTTTAGTTGAGCTAAAAATTTTTGACGTTTGAGTTTGCTGCTTTCTCCTCCCAAAAGCCCGGCTTCCATGAGGTCTATATTTGTTATTTTGGGGGATTTTATTTCACTTTGAAAAACACCAGCTTTTTCAAGCGCTTTTATAATTATTTTTTTCTCAAGCCCTTCAACGCCCAAAATTCCTTCTTTAGATGGCGCTGTTTTTCTGCTTTCTTTTCCCAAAACCTGTGGGACATAGGCGTTATATATCCTGCCATGCTTAACGAAGGATTTGATGTGGCTTCGAATGATTTGTCCCGCGCGGTCGCTGTCGGTTAAAATTATTAAGCCATTTTTTTCGGCCAATTTTTTGATGAATTCTCGTTTGGATTTGTTTTTGAAAATCCCAAATCCATCAGTGGTGATGATTATAGCTTTGATAAACGAAGATATTTTAATTTTGTCATATTTTCCCTCAACAACAACGGCTTGTTTTAATGTTATCATTTTTTTGCTCAACTCTGCTGAATCATTGAAATTATGGTCTTCTCAATCAAATATTTTGGATCCAGAGAAGTTGTTTTCAGCAAAATGTCCAAATCTGAAAGCAAAGTGACGCATATTCTCAACTTTTCCAGGGAATATTTTGAGCAATCTCTCATCGCGTTTTTCATCCTAAATTCCTTGCCTTTATACTGATAAAAATCAAGAATTGCTTGCCCATTTTTTCCGGAAAGTCTTGCGCACTTGGCTCTGTATAAATCGATAAAACACATGTTTATCGCCCCCATAATCGTAAAAACTGGAGTCTGGGCAGCAAGCAAATTGTCAAGGATAATTAATGCGTCTTTTGTTTTTCCCTGAAGTATACACTTTGTTATGTCGAAGGCCGAATTTTCAATTGTTGGAGTGATTAGAAGGAGGATGTCTGATTTTTCGATCTCCCTTTCGTGCGCATACGCCAGGATCTTGTCCAGCTGGTTTGTTAAAATTTCAAGACCATTTCCGCAACGCTCAATCAAAAATTTTAGATTTTGTTTAGATATTTTTCCTCCTTGCTTTTTAACATATTCGGATAGGATTTGTATTGCTTCGGTTTCAAGACGTGGCGCAACCTCAACAGCTCGGCCGATTTTTGAGAAAATGTTGTTTAGTTGTTTGAGTTTTGCGCTGTTTTTCAGATTTGCTTCCGGATCCGCTATAGTCACAATTATAACAGTTGTTTGGGGAATGTTTTTTAATGTCTTTTTTATTATATTAATGTTATTTTTTGTGAGTTTATTAACATATATTCCGTCAATCAGGATAATTCTCTTTTCGCTCAAAACCGGAACCATTTGTGATATATTTTCAACATCCTCCCAAGAAAATTCATCTTGAAAAAACCTGCTATAGTTGAAAGATCTTGCTTTTTGGGGAACAAGCATGTCAGTTAATTTTTTAACATATTTTTTGATTAAAAACTGTTCTTTCCCATAAAAAAGATAGCAATTTAAAAAATTTGATTGTTTGAGATCCTCTTGAAATTTTTGTTCATTGGTTGACGCCATTTTAAAGCCCCCCTTTTCTCATTTTACCATTTTGAATGACAAATTCACTTATCGCGGTTTGTGGGGCGACGTGGACGTTTTCAGAAATTTGTTCGCTGGTTCCAATAATAAGTATATGGTCTGGGGAAAAATTGGAGGGGCATTTGGAAAATTTTCCGTCTAAAATCGCAACATTCACATATCCGCAATTGTCGGTTTGTTCGATGGCTTCAGCCTTTTCTGAATATGCAAAGTTCACTCCATCAATTGTTATTGACAAAACAGTTGAATTATTTTTGGAGGCAGCGTCTATGCTTGCGGACGACATTTCAATATGCAAATCGTCAATAAAGACAAAATCAATGTTTTTTTGAGACGCTATTTTGGGCAAAATGCTATATCTGGCTGATTCTGGCAGGATTATACACGAAACAGGCAGATTTTCAATAGCTTCGGATGCGCCAACAACATGTTTATTTTTTATTGAGGTGAAAACAAAAGCGTCGATGTTTTGGATTCCTTTGCTGTCTAGAAATTGGCATAACCTGCGCCCAGAATGAGCTCCCCCTCCGCAGTTTATAACAATTGTTTTTCCGTCGCCATCGATAACCAAGCTTGATCCATAGCCGTTTCCAACAACCATGACGCTTATTGCGTTTGATTTTGTGATGATATGGGCGCAAACTGGGATCAAAGCTAGGTTTGCGCAACAAATTATTGCAACGCTTTTAGCTGCTGGCTTGTTTTTCAAAAAAACCGTAAATAAAATGCCCAAAACCAGCCCAGCGGCGATGAAAGAGGCATATCCATAGTTGGCGGGAATATAGCAAAACCGAAGCTCAGAGAGCATATTCACCACATTAAGCAAAGCTGCGCATAGGCCCTCACAAAGATAGCCAAAAAAGCGGGCGATATCATAACAAAACAGGCCCAAAAACGCAGCAAAAGCGCCTAGGACAAGGAGAACAGGAACAAAAGGGACAAATAAAATGTTAACGAGTGGGGATATTAAAGACAGCTTCCCAAAAGCAAAAA
>CADBXQ010000115.1 GCA_902798675.1 Oscillospiraceae bacterium | reverse complement strand
TCATTTGAAGCAATTTGGTTTGGGGCATCGCCTATAAAGGTATTCCACTCCAATCCTAAAGTTTTATTTGTTTCATCTACCCAACGCTTAGGCTGGATCTTCAGACCACTGAGGTTGAGTATCAGTTTGTTACCGATATCCTTACCATTTTCTGGTGTCGCAAAAGTACCTAACACACCACCTTCATAGGCCGCATTAAGACCTTCGCGGAATGGCACATTGGCATTGTTACATCCAGCCACAAGTTTATCATATATAATGACTTTATCTTCGAAGTTGACAGTAACTACACCATCCTTGATGATGCTACCTACATTGCCGCCACAATAGAATGAACCGAACTGAGTACTATAAGGTACGTATACGCTGGTAGAATTACTCAGATCATCAAACACGACATCGGGATCGATCTTCAGGGCACAACCCTCCATGTATTTTTTGAAGGTATCTTCGTCTGTCAAATCCAAAGAACTGAATTCTTTAGATACGCCTGCATCATTAGTGACACTGCCCGCATATTTAGCCAATGTGCCATTTGCGGAGGCATCCACCATATCCTCACCATTATTGCCAAGGAATACCTTGTCAATTGTCACATACGAACCAATCTTCAGCTCAGCAGTGGCTTTTTTAATATCAGCAGATATCTTCTCCAGTGTGGCACTGTTGCCTCCTGCATAAAGGGCACCCTCAACGATCGTACGTTTGGTATCTGTACCACTGACTCGGATTGACACTCGCTCGGCGTTGGGGCGATGCGCATTGAGAGCCTCGACGGAATTATCCCCTGCTGCATAATAGAAATCTCCCCAAGTAGCATCGTTAGCCAAATCGGGGTTATCTGTATAGGCATACGATCCGTTGCCTCCACCATAGACATTGCCATGGATGGTGGTGAAGATACCCACTGTATTGCCGCCATAGACCGTACCAGAGATGTCATTGCCACCATAGACATTGTTGACGTAACCTTTCAGTACTCTCACACGTGCTGAAAAACCAGCAGGAACCTGTCCCTGATTCTCGCTATCAGGCAACTTTATAGAAGATGTTGGCACAGGGGTACCATCAGCATATAATGGTTGTACATTCGCTTTACGACAACCGCCATAGACATTGTTAATCCACAAAACGTCAGCATCTGTCGTAACGGCATTTTCAACGTCGCGCAAATTGTGTTTCCTGCCAAGGGCTTTAAGCTCAGATTCCAGGCCCGACTGAACGCCAATTGAGAGCCGATTAACTCCCGCTTTTTTTAGTTCAAACAGCTTTTTTTGGGAGAGAGTTTTTGGATTTGCTTCAATTGTTATTTCGTCATCACAGCCAAGTCCAAAATAGTAAGCCACATATTTTACAATTTTGTTGATTTTATCCGATTCAAGCAAAGTTGGGGTTCCTCCGCCGAAATATAAGGTGTTGGCGCGCTTTTTTCCCCCTCGCTTTCGAATTTCATCTAAAATTGCGCTAAAATAGGCGTCTTTTTGCTTTTTGTTTGCTCTAAACGAATAGAAGTTGCAGTATGGACATTTTGAAGCGCAAAAAGGAACGTGAATATATAGCCCGATCATTCGTCCAGCTTCAAAACAGCCATGAAGGCTTCTTGGGGAACTTCAATTGAGCCCAGCTGCCGCATTCTTTTTTTGCCCTCTTTTTGCTTTTCAAGAAGCTTTTTCTTTCGGGATATGTCTCCGCCATAGCACTTTGCAAGGACGTCTTTTCTCATCGCCCGAACGGTTTCTCTCGCAATAATTTTTCCGCCAACTGCCGCTTGAATCGGAACTTCAAACAGCTGGCGAGGGATGTTTTCTTTTAATTTTTCAGCTATTTTTCTCCCTCTCGAATACGCGCTGTCTGCGTGGACAATAAACGAAAGCGCGTCAACAACCTCCCCGTTTAGCATTATGTCTAGCTTGACAAGCTTTGCCTCGGCATATCCAGCCATCTCATAGTCCAAAGACGCATACCCACGAGTTTTTGATTTTAAAACGTCAAAAAAGTCATAAACTATCTCCCCGAGCGGCAAAATATATGATAATTCTGCTCTGGTTTGTTCAATATATTTCATATCTTTGAAAATTCCTCGCCTTTGTTGACAAAGTTCCATTATATTTCCGACAAACTCAGTTGGCACCAGAATTGTCGCTCTAACGATTGGCTCTTGAGCTTTTGAAATTTTATCATTTTTGGGGTAGTTGGTTGGATTATCTATCATTCTGACGGTTTTATCAGTCATGGTTATTTTATATACAACTGATGGCGCGGTTGTTATGATGTCGATATTATGTTCTCGCTCAATTCGCTCTTGAATAATCTCCATGTGTAAAAGCCCTAAAAACCCGCATCTGAAGCCAAATCCGAGCGCCTTTGAAGTTTCAGGTTCAAAAACCAAGGACGCGTCATTTAGCTGCAACTTTTCCAGCGCCTCGCGCAAATCCCCATATCTTGCCCCGTCCGTTGGATATATTCCGGAAAAAACCATTGGGCTGACCTGTCGATATCCTGGAAGCGGCTCTTTTGCGGGATTTTGAGCTGAGGTTATGGTGTCTCCAACTTTGGTGTCGCCGATATTTTTGATTGATGCAGTCACGAATCCAACGTCTCCAGCAAACAATCCTTCATTAGGGACAAGCTCTGTCGCGCCCATGCAACCCGTCGAAACAACAGTGAATTCAGCGCCAGTTGCCATCATTCGAATGTTATCGCCAGGTTTAATTGTTCCTTGCTTAATTCTAACATAAACTATGACGCCTTTATATGAATCATATATGGAGTCGAAAATTAATGCCTGAAGTGGTTTATTATCAAGTCCTGATGGAGCTGGAATGTCGCGGACGATTTTTTCCAAAACATCCTCAATTCCAAGCCCGGTTTTAGCTGAAATCAAAGGGGAATCTTGAGCTGGAATTCCGATTATGTCTTCTATTTCTTGGATTGTCCTTTGCGGGTCTGCTGAAGGGAGGTCGATTTTGTTGATTATGGGGATGATTTCGAGATTATGTTCAATTGCAAGATATGTGTTGGCCAGGGTCTGAGCCTGGATTCCTTGGGACGCGTCAACAACCAGCAAAGCCCCTTCACACGCAGCCAAAGACCTCGAAACTTCATAGTTAAAATCAACATGTCCGGGGGTGTCTATGAGGTTAAATTCATAGTCATTTTTGTCTTTTGCGTGATATATAAGCCTAGCGCTCGCGCTCAATGTCCATGTTGTCGAGGAGTTGCTCTTCCATATCTCTTTTTGCAACCGTTTCAGTCAGCTCCAAAATTCGGTCTGCAAGTGTTGACTTTCCGTGATCTATGTGTGCGATAATGCAAAAATTTCGAATAAACTTTTTATTGTTCAAGGCTAAGATCCCTCCAAAAGCGCTCTTGGCTCAAAAAATCGATCATTTTAGGACAAAAATCAAAATCTAATTTTAATTATATCAGATCCCGCAGCAATTGGCAAGCTCATATTGCTTTTTATTTTGTTATTTTTGTAGGTTTATAGTTGATATTTTTTTACAGTAAACAAAAAAATTGCAAAAGCCACTAATTGTATGTTTGGATTGGATTATATTTGTCCCTTTCCAACTTTTATCTAAAAAATTCGACTCTTTGTTCAAAAAACCAAAAAAATTATAATATCCTCAATTGCATTCTAAAAAACAATGCAAAAACAAAGTAAGCGCCACCCGCTCACAACCATCTGTCATATAAAACTCTATTTAAGCAAAAAGTTCTTTCAAAGCGCCAATAACAAGCGGTAGGCTGAAGTCGCTGTTTTTTATTGTCAATTTTTATGGCGCTATAAAGGGATTTTTTGCAAAAATAACTAAATTTTCTCATTAATATTTGTGCATTTCGACAAAAATATTAAAAATATATTTACAAAATTTGCTAAAAATGTTAAAATTATGACAGTGGATTAAAATTCCACTTATATTCAAATTTGTTTTACACTTGAAAGGAGTGTGTGTGAACTATGTTAGATCTACAAAAATATTTGAGAAGGGCTTCGGCTGATCCGGGTTTTAGGAAGAGACTGCTTCAAAATGCCAACCAAGCGATCAAAGACGAGTTTGGCGAGGATTTGCCATATGAATTAAAGTGTAAAGAGAAGCTTATTTTTGAAGTTGAATCGATTGACGATTTTTCGGATGCTGATGCAAAAAAGGTTTCTGGGGGAAACGATGCATACAATAAATTTGCCAAAATGTGGGCCCAAAAGGCAAATAAAGATGGATTTATTGGAGATGCCAGGTTGCAGCCAACCCAAACACTTAAAGACAAGCTAGAGGGGACTAAGCCGCTGCCAACGCTGCAAGATGCTATCGATTCTAATTATTTTGGTCCGCTCCCGCAAAACCCACAATACGGAGAACTTTCTGAACGCAACTTAGGCGGCGTTTCTGGAGGAAACGATGCATACAATAAATTTGTCAAAGGATTGGCCCAAAAGGCAAATAAAGATGGATTTATTGGAGATGCTAGGTTGCAGCCAACCCAAACACTTAAAGACAAGCTAGAGGGGACTAGGCCGCTGCCAACGCTTCAAGATGCTATCGATTCTAATTATTTTGGTCCGCTCCCGCAAAACCCACAATACGGAGAACTTTCTGAACGCAACTTAGGCGGCGTTGCTGGGGGAAACGATGCATACAATGTGGACTACAAGTTTTCATCAAGACCAGAGTTACCACCACTAGGTCGAGCAAACGGTCGCTTGGGAGCTAGACCATATCCCAAGGCATTTCCTCCATCATTTAGAAAATCTCGTTGGCGTAGTGTATATCATCCTGGAAATTATGATGATTTTTTTGTAGAATCTCAGCAATATCTACGCAATAAGAACAACAGTGAATTAAACTTCCGCTAATAATTTAAATTTTTTTAAACGCTTGAAAGAAGTGTGTGTGAACTATGTTAGATCTACAAAAATATGAACAAAGGGCTGCGGCTGATCCGGGTCTTAGGAAGAGACTGCTTCAAAATGCCAACCAAGCGATCAAAGACGAATTTGGCGAGGATTTACCATATAAATTAAAGTGTAAAGAAAAGCTTATTTTTGAAGTTGAGCTGATGGATAGCGTTGCTGGGGGAAGTATGTATTATGGCGCTCCGCCAAGTAAAAATGCATTTGTAGACGACGTCAGACCACGGTCTACTTATTCATATAGGGAACGTTATGGATTTGATTTTCCTCCTTTCGCTAGGACTGATGGTCCCGGGTGATTCCAGCAGAAATAATAGTCCTTTTGTTAGGTCTAGAGATGATGCAGGTCTAGAAAATGATGTTAGAAGAGGATATATGTAAATTATTATAGATTTGCAATTGTTGTGGATGTTTGATTTTTTAAATTTAAGTTTACATACTCGAATTACAGCGACTTTGAAAAATGCGTTTTTGGAGTCGCTGTTTTTTATTATTATTTTTTTGACGTCATATTATAAAATAATTATTGTTAAAAAAATAAATTCTTTCATTGATTTTTGTGCATTCCTACAAAAATGTCAAAATTATATTGATAAAATTCATGAAAAGTGTTAAAATTATGACAGTGGATTAAAATTCCACTTATATTCAAATTTGTTTAACACTTGAAAGGAGTGTGTATTAATTATGTTAGACTTAAAGAAATATTTAAACAGGGCTTCGGCTGATCCGGGATTTAGACAAAAACTTCTTCAAAATGCAAATCAAGCAATCAAAGACGAATTTGGCGAGGATTTGCCATGCAAATTAAAATGTAAAGAGAATCTTATTTTTGAGGTTGCGCCAATGGATGAGATGTCGGATGCGGATTTGAGCAGTGTTGCTGGGGGCGACGGCAAAAGAAAAGTTCAAGACTTTGCTCCAGCTCCTCTATTGAGCAACCATCTTAAGACTGAAAACGTTTGTCTGCGCCCCGCTCCTCCGATTATGGGCAAAGGAAAAGTTGAAGATTTTGCTCCAGCTCCTTTATTGAGTCACCATCTTAAGACTGAAAACGCTTGTCTGCGCCCCGCTCCTCCGATTATGAATGATACTAAAAATGCCAAAGAGTGGATGAAACAATTTAAATCTGATCCTCAGTATACATATCCCCAGCCAGGCCCTTCAAATCCCGGTTCAAATCCTGCAACAAATACTTCTTCAGAACCTCGCAATCCGGCGAGAGCGGTTTATGGAGCTAATCCGTCAGCTAGATATTGGTGATTGGGTTTTAAAAAAACACAAACATTGGTTAATGCTGCTAATTAGATGTTTTAAAGTTTTGAGGAGGCATTAAAAATGAAAATTGATGAATTTTTGAAAAACGAAAAAAATTTAGACCCGGCTGCAAAATGCAAAGACATAGACGAATTCAAAAAATTTATTGACAAAAACAACGTTTTCTACTTCACAGAAGAACAATTAAAAAAAGCTTGGAACTATGTCAGAGCTTGTTTTCCAGGTCAAGACGGCAGCCTTGACGATAATGCTTTAGAGGTTGTTGCTGGCGGAGGTTCTGTATTTAGCGTTGGATGTATGGCGTATGGTTGTTTTCCTAGAGATAAAATACCATCCGTAATCGAGACACTCTCGCGCGGGGTTGAAACCATTGGGACAGGACAAATTGAATTTTAATCTTAGCTTTTAAAAGTGCTTAATTTTTAATTTTTGAGGAGGAGTTTTATGACATATTATCCAAGACAAGCAGTTTGGGAGCTGACTTTAAAATGCAACATGAATTGCATGCACTGCGGATCTAAAGCTGGCAAGCAAAAAAACAATGAGATGACTTTGGATCAATGCATGGACATCGCTTCGCAGCTGATAGACATGGGGCTCGAGTTCATAACGCTCATGGGCGGCGAAGTGTTTTTCAAAAAAGGTTGGGACAAGATCGCGCGAAAGTTTGTGGATAATGGGGTATATGTCAATATAATAACAAACGGAAATGGCCTTGGGAAAGAACAATATGAGCAAATTAAAAATTCAAAAATTGGGCAAATTGGCGTTTCTTT
>CADBXQ010000114.1 GCA_902798675.1 Oscillospiraceae bacterium | reverse complement strand
TTGCACTAAGTGTTCATATCATTCAAGACTTACAGCAAAACAGCGTTTAAAGATGATAGCGGATGAAGGGAGTTTTGTTGAATATGATGGCAATTTAAAGAGCAAAAATCCGATTGATTTTCCAGGTTATGAAGAAAAGGTTAAAGATCTTGTTAAACTAACCGGTTTAAATGATGCTATATTAACAGGAGAATGTTTAATTAAAGGGGAAAAACTTGTTATTGGAATTATGGATTCATATTTTATGATGGCCTCTATGGGGTCTGTGGTTGGAGAAAAAATAACAAGGGCTTTTGAAAGAGCAATCGAAAGAGAACTTCCTGTTGTTTTGTTTACTGCAAGTGGAGGTGCAAGGATGCAAGAAGGAATAATTTCTTTAATGCAGATGGCAAAAACTTCAGCAGCAGTTGCAAAGCATTCAGAAGCAGGGCTTTTTTATTGTGCAGTTTTAACAGATCCAACAACTGGTGGAGTTACTGCTTCGTTTGCATCCTTGGCAGATATAACATTAGCAGAACCTAAAGTTTTGGTTGGGTTTGCAGGAAGAAGGGTTATTGAGAACACAATACATCAAAGGCTTCCTGATGAATTTCAATCTTCTGAATTTTTGCAGACTCATGGATTTGTTGACATGATTGTTGAAAGAAAGCGAATGAGACATGTTTTATATAGACTTTTGAGATTTCACAAAAAGGAGGCTGCCCCAGATTGGATAAATTGACTGCATGGGAAAGACTGTCTATAATCCGAAATCCTAAAAGGCCCAATGCATACGACTATATAGCAGGCGTTTTTGAACACTACTATGAAATATGTGGTGACAGGTTATATGGCGATGATCGAGCGATAACAGGAGGAATTGCAACCTTTCAAAAGCTCCCTGTGACTGTTTTAGCGACGGTTAAGGGAAAAAATCTTGAGCAAAACAAAGAAGTGAACTTTTCTATGGCTCATCCCGAGGGCTATCGAAAAGCCTTAAGACTTGCAAAACAAGCGGAAAAATTTGGTCGCCCTGTGATTTGCTTGGTCGATACTCCTGGCGCATATTGCGGCGTTCAGGCAGAACAGCGCGGTCAGGGAGAAGCGATTGCTAGAAATTTGAAAGAATTCATGAGGCTTCAAACGCCAATAATCTCAATCATCACGGGAGAAGGAGGAAGCGGAGGAGCTTTGGGGCTTGGGGTTTGCGATGAGCTTGCCATGCTTGAAAACGCGGTTTATTCTGTTATTTCGCCCAGAGGAGCTGCAAACATACTCTGGAGAGATCCGCAAAAGGAAAAAGACGCCGCAAACACCATGAAAATAACTTCAAAAGATTTGATGAAATTAAAAATTGCCGATAAAATAATCCCCGAACCAGCAGGCGGAGCCCACAACGACGTCAAGATGGTTTGTGAGAACATTGTCGAATATTTATTTGAAGCCTTGAAAAAAAATTGCAAAAAAAGTCTTGAAAATTTGCTTAAAAATCGCTATAATAAATTCAGAAGGATTGGCATGTTTAATGAATAGTTTGAGTTTAGTTAAAACCTTGGGCTGTTTTTTCAACATTCCACATTAATAATAATCCGATTGAAAGTTATATTAATTAGGAGGAAATTTGTTATGGTTTTTAATAAAGTTGTTGATATTTTAGTTGATCAGTTGGACGTTGAAAAAGATAAAATTGCTATGGAGTCTTCAATTATTGGCGATTTAGGGGCCGATTCTTTGGATGTTGTTGACCTGATTATGTCTTTGGAAGAAGAATTCGGAATTGAAATTCCAGACTCTCGAGTTGAAAAAATGAAAACCGTTGGCGATGTTGTCAGATATATTGAAGAGAATAATTAATTTTTTGAATTAGTGACTTTTTTATTCCATGAATGGTTGAGTTTTTGCTTTTAAATTGATAAATATATCAATAAATGTTTTATTTAACGCTGAGGAGTATATAAAATGGAGTGGATTGGATTAAATCAATTGCGGACAGCTTTTTTTGATTTTTTCAAAAATAAAGGACATATGCTTCTTGAGAGCTATCCACTTGTTCCGAAAAATGACAGCAGTTTGCTTTTGATAAACTCCGGAATGGCGCCGATGAAGAATTGGTTTTTGGGGAAAGAAACGCCCCCGAGCAGAAGGGTTGTGACGTGTCAAAAATGCATTCGAACTCCAGACATAGATCTGGTCGGCCAAACTGCCAGGCACGGGACATTTTTCGAGATGCTTGGCAATTTTTCCTTCGGGGATTACTTTAAACACGAAGCGACAAAATGGGCTTGGGAATTTGTTACTTGTGTCCTGAAAATGCCGCAAAGCAGGCTATATGTGACGGTATACGAAAATGATGATGAAACCTATGACATATGGAAAAACGACATCGGAATTAATGAAGGACACATTTCGCGGCTTGGCAAGGAGGACAACTTTTGGGAGATTGGCTCAGGGCCATGCGGACCGTGTTCTGAAATATACTTCGACCGAGGAGAAAAATTCGGATGCGGGCGCAAAAATTGCGGGCCGGGATGTGAATGTGATCGGTTTGTTGAATTTTGGAACCTGGTTTTTTCGCAGTTTGACAATGATGGAAATGGAACATATACCCGCATGAAAAACCCCAACATAGACACTGGTATGGGGCTTGAGAGGCTCGCTTGCATTATACAGGGAGTTGATAACCTGTTCGAGGTTGACACGATCCGTGAAATTTTGGCGCATGTTTGCGAGATTGCGAAGGTTAGATATGGAGAATCTTTGGAGAATGACGTTTCCATACGCATAATAACCGACCATTTGAGAAGCGCTGTCTTTTTAATTTCGGATGGCGTTGTTCCTTCAAACGAAGGCAGGGGTTATGTTTTGAGGCGCTTGATTCGCAGGGCATACAGAAATGGAAAAAAATTAGGGATAGATTCTCAGTTTTTAGGTGATATTGCGCAAACGGTTGCAGAAAAAAATCGAGAAGCATATAAAGAATTGGAAACAAATCTAAAATATATTAAACAAGTCTTATTTAATGAACAGACAAGCTTTGAAAAAATTCTTGACAGGGCCACGGGGATGTTGATGGATATCATTAAAAAGGCTGATTCAACTGGATGTGGTAAAATATCGGCTCAAGATGCTTTCAAACTCTGCGACACATATGGCTTGCCGTTTGACATGTTAAAAGATGTTGCGCGCGAAAAAGGCGCTTGGGTTGACGAGAACGGATTTTGGGAGTTGATGAAACAGCAGCAGGAAAG
>CADBXQ010000113.1:3277-4075 GCA_902798675.1 Oscillospiraceae bacterium | reverse complement strand
AGAAAACAAAAAGAAAAAGAAGAAAATTTGTGACAATTAAAAAGAATTTAAAATCTAGTGAGCGTAAATCAATTAAAGCTATTTCGCCATTGGAGACTCCGATATATATTCCAAGATATTATATGCCTGTGCATTCGGTTAAAATCGATATATATAATGGCGATGGAGATTCGATGATGGACGGCATGTTGTCTTCAACTGATATATCATCTGAAGATTGTTTGGATGACAGATGTGTCGTTGATATCACACACCGAATTAGGTCATTTAAGCTGGATGGCAATTTGATCAACTTAAAGAAATGTTTGCTGGAAAAAAGAGTCAGGTTAGCGAACGCTCTGGTTAATTGGATAAAATCTAGGCGTGTGATCAGGAAAGAAAACGTCATGGTGGCTATTGTTGATTTAGCTGAAAATGAATTTTTTGATGGATTCGACCAAGCCCAAAAATTAGATATCATTCGGACATTAGTCAGCTTTTTTGAAGGCAGTTGTTTGCGCGATTCAGACTGTGTGTGGGCGTTTAGGCGTTTGGTTCAAGCTGGCTTTGTAGCTGGAAATGAGGCCTCGGAAGAAGTTTTAAAGCTGCAAAAGATCTTGAGCGATTTTGAAAAAAGTGATGTTGATGAGCCGGATATTGGACTGGATTACGGTTTTTATAATAATGATGACGATTATGACGATTTGGAGTTTTAAATTGCGCAGGATCATTTGAAAAAATTTTCTGGTCTAGATTTTTTAGTGTAATTAATATATAACAATTCGGGAGAAAATTATATATGAAAATAAAAATATTCAG
>CADBXQ010000113.1:0-3249 GCA_902798675.1 Oscillospiraceae bacterium | reverse complement strand
TCTAGCAGTCATGATAGTTGCTTCAACTGTTATGGCAATGCCTGGGTCTTCTTTGGCTTGCCCAAACGGCGTTGGAGATGGCAATCCAGAAAAACTTTTCACCAGCCACAAAAGGCAGCGCGGCGAGGAGAATTCCGAAGATGAAGATTATGAAGATGAACTGTTTGGAGACAGCGAAGGGGGAAAACGGCTCAAAACCGGAGAAAATCAATATGTTAAATTTGGTAAAAACAAAAAACAAAACGAAAACGAACCTCAAAAGCAAGGTCAAAGTTTCAATTTGGATGATGAAATTTCAAAATTAAATTCTTTGCTCAAAAAATTTCCCCAAAAAGAAGATGAAAAAAACCAGATCAAAAATGTTTTTGAAAATTTAATGAAACATTATTTGCAAGGCGGCTGTTGCGTCTCGGAAGTTGTTAAGCTGATAAAAGCAATCGTTGATTGTTTGGATAATCAAGCCGCAAAACTAGAAATTGCGCGGGTCATTGCTGTTATTGCTTTAAATGGATTGTTGAGTGAATATTCAGCCAAGCCAATTGATGGAATAGTATACACACTTTGTAGAGCGGCCGCGGGATCTGGTGGGGGCGCTTTATGACAAAACCAGTTAACATTTATACGCTCTCTCGGATTGAAGAACCAAATCTTTTTCAAAAGGTCTTTTGGCATACTTCTCAGTGTAAAGAAAAGGTGTCTAACTATGACATAACTGCTCTTCGGAATTTAGTTGATGAATTCATTAAAAGTAAAAGAAATCTTTCTGTTGCTGATATGGATGGATTTTTCTTTTCATTTAAAATCCCCCAAATTAGCAAAGAGTTTGATTTGTTGAAGTTAACAGATAATATATGCCTTAATATTGAGCTAAAATGCAGAAAGTCAAACAAAAATACAGAAAACGATATGAGAAAGCAGCTGAAGAAAAACGTTTTTTATCTGCGCCATTTGAGAAAGCAACTTTTGTTGTATTCTGTTAACACATTAGAAGGCTCAGGTGAAATGATTTGCTATAAGTATTCCAAAGAAAACGATAATTGGTATAAAGTTGGATTTGATGAAATCTGTGATAAGGTTAAGAAGCTTTCTACGGTCCCATATTGTGATGAAATTGACAATTTGTTTAAGCCATCAGAATATCTTGTTCCTCTTTTAAATAACCCGGAAAAGTTTATTAAGGGAGAATACTTCCTAACTGATAATCAGAAAGAAAAGAAACAGAAAATTCTGAAAAATATCAAAGAAGGTAATGATGTTTCAGGTAAATTTTTCTGTTTGACAGGCAAGCCTGGAACAGGCAAAACACTTTTGCTGTATGATTTGGCAAAAGAGTTCTGCAAGAAAGGAAAAAGCCTCATCGTCCATTGCGGTCAGGGATGCCCTGGTCATAAGAAAATAAAAGAAGACATCGCTAATCTGACAATTGTCTTGCCCAAATATCTGAGGGATGATTTGTTAAATGATCATAACTATATTCTCGTGGATGAAGCCCACCGTATCTATGACGACCCCTTTAGTGAAATATGTGAATCTGCACAAAAACCGGGTCACGTGTGCATCTTCTCTTTAGACCCGGAGCAGGCCATGTCAACATACGAAACAATCGATGAATATATAAAAAAATTGGTATCTGAGAGTAACTGCATTCAACTTGCAGACAGCGTACGGACAAACAAAGAGCTTTTCTCATTTATCAACCGCGTGAAGGAGCTCAACTTCCAGGAAAAGAAAATGGAGAAACCGATGGATTATTCATGTGTGGAGCTGAACAAGGCCAATTCGCCAGAAGAGGCAAAGCTCATGATAGAATACTATCAAAACAAGGGCTATATTTTCATCAACTACACAGAAGGGCATAATGATAGTACCCCGTATTTTGAATATAAAGAGCTAGCGAATCATGATACACACAGTGTTATTGGTCAGGAATTTGACAAAGTCGTGATGCTCATGGGTGATACATTCTACTACGATAAAAAAGGAAAACTTCAGGGAACAGATCATTCGGTTCCCCACTATCTTTACCCCCAACTTTTCTATCAAGGAGCAACGCGGGCTAGGGAACGGCTTGCAATTATAGTTGTGAATAACCCAGATCTATTTGACAAGATGATTTCTATAGTTCAACCTACATGCTCAACAAAAGAAAAAAATACTCAGACTGTGTGCTAAATTTTCTCTTTGTGACGTTCAGGTAATGGCTTTTGAACTATCCTATATCGGCTGCGACTGGGCGGTGGATTTTTTTGAGAAAATGTCTAAAACGCCGTTGACAATTTTTTTTGGTATAGTTATGGAAATAGAGCGGACAATGTTTTAAATTAATTTTAAAAAAAGAAAGGATGGGATCTATGAGAATTAGGGTCCTAACAAAAATTCTCGCGGCAATCGTTGCAGCTTCAACGATTGCAATAACTCCAGGCTTTGCAAGCGCCCTTTTGCCGGAATCAAAGGCATATATCCAAAGCATTGAGGAAAAACAGTTAAGTTTAAATGAATTAAAGGAAGTTATAAATAGGATTAAGGAGATTTCGAAAGAGGATGATGAAGCCAGGGTTGAGGTTGCGGGTGCTATTTGCAATATGGTTTGTGATATTGGCAGCATGTCTGAAAAGGGTTTGCTGAATGAATATACGCATACTGAACTTTTAAATATAACAGACGTCTTGAAATCCTGCGCAGACAGTGCAAAAGCTCGTCTATTTGTTGCATGTGCTATTTTCGATATGGTTGTAATGGGTTTGCTGAATGAATATACGCATGAGGAACTTTTAACGCTAACAGACGTCTTAAAATCCTGCGCAGACAGTGAAGGTGATTACTCATATGTTGCAAGTGCTATTGGCCATATGGCTAGTGGGGATTTGCTAAACGAATATACGCATGAGGAACTTTTAAGCATAACAAACGTTTTAAAATCCTGCGCAGACAACGAATACGCACGCTCAGATGTTGCATCTGCTATTCGCCATATGGTTGAAAAAGATTTGCTAAATGGATATGCGCATGAGGAACTTTTAACGCTAACAAACGTCTTAAAATCCTGCGCAGACAGCGAATCAGCGCGCCAAGGAGTTGCATTTGCTATTTGCGAAATGGCTGCAAAAGGTTTGCTGAATGAATATACGCATGAGGAACTTTTAAGCATAACAGACGTCTTGAAATCCTGCGCAGACAGCGAATCAGCGCGCCAAGGAGTTGCGTCTGCTATTCGCCATATGGTTGAAAAGGATTTGCTAAATGAATATA
>CADBXQ010000112.1 GCA_902798675.1 Oscillospiraceae bacterium | reverse complement strand
AGAAAATCCTGTTATACTTTTAAATTTCCGGCAAAGATAATCAGGGTTATAGCTAATCTGTCCGCTTAACTTTTGAACAGAAATTTCTTCTGTTATATGACTGTTAATGTAATCTATAGTTTCTTTTATCATTACAGGCATGATGCTGATATAATCCAGTTCCTGATTTTGAGCCAGCAGCTTTCTGTTAATCATAATCAGAATCTGCACTAAAAGAGAATCTACCAGAGCCTCACTTCCATATACAGATTTTTTAAGATTAACTTCTATTTCGTTAGCCATCCTTACAAAGCTGTTTATTTCCTTTTCTGAAAATTTCAGTAAAGATAAATCACCGGCCTTCAGCCTTTTCAGATTTTCTTCCAGATTAATTCCATACCTGTTCAAAGAAGTCAAATAAGATTCCCGGATATTAATGAACACTCTTTCATAAGCGGTATCAGGATTAGAATTGCAAAAATGAAAACTGTCGTGAAATTTCAAAAAACGCTCCTAAAATTCTGGATTATCTCTGTAAAGAATGTGATGAACATTTTGAGGCTGTTAAAAAAATGCTTGACGCTCAAGAAATTTCATATGTTGTTAATCCATACATAGTCCGAGGACTGGACTACTATACGCGAACTGTTTTTGAATTCACATCAGATCAGCTTGGAGCCCAAAACACAATTTGTGGAGGAGGCAGATATGACAACCTAGTGGGGCTGATTGGAGGCAAACCTATGCCTGCTTTAGGGCTTGGAATCGGGATTGAGCGGCTGCTGATGGTTATGGAAGCTCAAAAAAATCCGATGATGATCCCGCAGAAAGAGTGTGATATATATATAGGAAGCATCGGAAAAAGAGCTGTTAAAGTTGCAAACCTCTTGGCTCTTGATTTCAGGAAATTCGGCCTTGGAGCGCAAACAGATTTGGTTGGCCGCAGCACAAGATCTCAAATGAGATATGCAAACAAAATCGGCGCCAACTATTCTTGCGTAATCGGCGATTTGGAAATCAACGAAGGAAGAGTCACCATTAAAAATATGCGAACTAAAAAGCAGTTCGACATTTTGCTCGATGACTTTTTGAATGAATTTATGGATGAAGTTTGCGAAGGAGGAAAGTGAAACATGAAAACTTGCAAATTAAAGCGAACCAACTATTGCGGAAGGTTTTGCGAAGATGAAATTGGACAAGAAGTTGTTGCGATGGGATGGGTTTCAAAACAGCGAAACCTTGGGAATCTGATCTTTATTGATCTTCGCGACAGGACCGGAATCATTCAGCTGGCGTTTGACGACCAAACGGCCCAAGAAATTTTTAGTCTTGCGTCGGAATGTCGGGCTGAGTTTGTTCTTGCGGCAAAGGGTGTTTTGCGTGAAAGATCCAATAAAAATCCTGAGATTAAAACCGGATCAATCGAAATTTTTGTGAGTGATTTAAACATACTCGCAAGATCTTGCGTCCCTCCATTTGAAATTTCCGATAAAGATAATGCCCATATAGACCTGCGCCTGAAATATAGATATTTAGATTTGCGTCGAAGCGAGATGCAAAAAACAATTTGGCTTCGTCACAAAATTGTTAAAGCCGCCAGAGACTATTTCGACGAAAATGAATTTATTGAAGTTGAAACGCCGATGCTTGTTAAATCAACTCCGGAAGGGGCGAGGGACTATTTGGTTCCATCCCGAATCCACAAAGGCAAGTTTTATGCCCTGCCCCAGTCGCCCCAACTATATAAACAGCTCCTGATGCTTGCGGGATATGATCGATATTTTCAGGTTGCGCGTTGTTTCAGAGACGAAGACTTGCGAGCAGATCGCCAACCAGAATTCACGCAGATCGACCTTGAAATGAGCTTTGTTGACCAGGAAGATGTTATAAAAATCAACGAAGGATTTATCAAAACCATCTTCAAAAAAATTTTAAACATAGACCTCAAAACCCCATTTTTAAAAATTTCATATGACCAAGCCATGAACAGATTTGGCTCAGACAAGCCAGACACTCGCTTTAAACTTGAGCTGGTTGATTTAACAAAAGGCCTCCAGTCAACAAATTTTAAAGTTTTTTCAAGCGCAGCAAAAACCGGAAGCGTCAGGGCAATAAATTTTCAAGGAGGAGCTTCGCTTGTTTCAAGAAAAGACATAGACAAACTGACTGAATTTGTTAAAACATATAAAGCAAAAGGTCTTGCATATACAAAAATTCTTTCGGATTCGCGAAGTTCAAGCTATGAAAAATTTTTAACGCAAGACGAAATCTCGTTCATAGACAAAGCTGTTGACGCCCAGATTGGGGATTTGATTTTGATTGTTGCCGATTCAAAAAACAGCGTTATTTTCGACAGTTTGGGCGCTTTGAGATCTAAGTTAGCGTCCCAATACAATCTGTATAATAAGGAAGAATTTGCGTTTTTATGGGTCACAGACTTTCCGCTTTTGGAATATAGCGACGAACAGCAAAGATATGTCGCGAAGCATCACCCCTTCACAGCGGTTTTGGATTCGGACATGGAAAAATTGCAGGATGCGCCGTGGGAATGTCGGTCTAAAGCATATGACCTGGTTTTAAATGGCTGTGAGATTGGAGGGGGATCCATTCGAATCAACAATCAAAAACTTCAAAAGCGAATGTTTCAAGCTCTTGGCCTAGGCGATAAGGAAGCTTCGGAAAAGTTTGGATTTTTGCTTGAAGCCTTTAAATATGGGGCGCCGCCTCATGGAGGGATGGCGTATGGCCTAGACCGCCTGGTGATGCTGATGCTTCAAAAAGACAGCATCAGGGACGTCATAGCGTTTCCAAAAGTCCAAAGCGCCGGGGAGCTGATGACGCTCTGTCCGGCTGAAGTTGAAAAAAAACAGCTTGATGAGCTAAAAATAAGATTTATTGAAGATTAGTTTAAACGTGTTGAATATTTATTAATAGGCATTTGGGAAAATTTATGTGTGCGCTTGGCTAACTTTTCAACATTTTTTAGAAATTTTGTTGAAAAGTTTTGTTGACAAATCCTCGAGTTTCTCTTTTTTGCTCAAAAATATTCACGCCAAACGTCCAAAAACAATATAATAAACTATTACAAAAATATTTTAATAGAGGTGGATTTTTATGCGTTGTGTTGCTATGGGTTCATGCGCAAACCAAAGCGTTTTTAGAGGGATAGATCTTTGTCGCGAAGGAATATCCGAATGCTGCAGAGGGTTGGAGTCTGTTTTGGAAAATAATGTTAGAAATGGAATAGAACAAATCCGAAATGGAGCGTGTATATGCGCGCAGGGCTTGGCAAACAATGCAAAATAACGTCAAAATGGGAAGCGATGGAGTCAAAGCTGCGATTTGTTCTCTTGAGCAGCTGATCGAAGAACTCAACCACTATTTTGAAGAGGTAAATGGGCCTTGTGATGCGTGCTAATAAAAAAATTGGCAAACGTTCTCAAAACGCCCGCCAATTTTAACTAATAAACCAAGGAAGCTTTAAATTTTTTTCACCTATAGTTGCAATATAAACTCTCACACATGTTTCCAGTGACAAAATATGAAAGCTGTTTGCATCCCCCTCGGCATATTGCCCCTTTGTCGCATCCACGACATTTGCCCTTTAAATCGTCTATTTTAAAATTTCGATTATATGAAAATGCGCCGTCTTTTGTCCAGATGTCCTTCAGCGATTCGTTTTGCAAATTTCCTTCGATAAATTTATCATCATATAAAGACAAGCATCCTTTAACATTTCCAACGCTGTCGATTCCAACAGCATATAACCCTGCCAGACACCCCTGAAATCGACTTCGGGGGTCTTTTTCCTCATTTTTACAAAAATATCCAATATTATCCGCGGCAATGACATAAATTTTCTTTTGCTTGTTTTTTTTAACAACAAAATCAATGATATATGGAACATATTTTGGATCCAGCAAAAAGTTTTCGCTTTCCTTGGCGTTTCCCATTGGCGAACAAAGCTGAAGCTGCCAGATTTCAACGTTTAGGTTCGTTAAAAGGTCAAACATCCCCTCAAGGTCGTCTATATTGAGGCTTGAGATGGTTGTTATCGCTTCTGTTGCATACCCCATATCATAAAGATTTTTGAGCGTTTTGGTTGCTTCTTGAAATGCGTTAGGGTTGCCGCGAATTTTATTGTGGGTCTTCTCAAGGCCGTCTAAAGAAACGCCAATTTGCCCAATTTTTGAATTTTTAATTTGCTCATATTG